>NZ_LUNF01000146.1:0-10489 GCF_001626145.1 Aeromicrobium sp. REDSEA-S32_B7 | reverse complement strand
CGCCGACGCCGTGGCCGCCACGACGTCGCCGCGCCGCACCCGTCACCATGGTGCCCGTGAGCGACACCAAGGACGTGCAGCGCACGCTCGACCTCGCCCTGAGGATCGGGGAGCTGCTGCTGTCGAACGGGGCCGGCGCGGCCGACGTGACCGCCACCATGGCGTCGGTGACGCACCACCTCGGGCTGCGGCACACGCTCGTCGACGTCACGTTCACGTCGCTGACCCTCAGCCACCAGGAGAGCGTCGACGACACGCCCATCGTCATGCGGCGGCACGTGACGCACCGCGAGGTCGACTACGCCGACCTGACGGCGGTCGACCTGCTGGTCCGGGCACTCCTCGCCGGCGAGATCGACCGTGACGAGGCGGCCTCGTCGGTGCTGAGGATCGCCTCGACCGGCCACCCGCGCCCCCGCTGGGCGATCACCGCCAGCTGGGGCGTGACCGGCGCCGGGATCGCGCTGCTGCTGGGCGGCACCTGGATCGTGCTCGCGGTGGCCGCGGTCGCGGGATCGGTCATCGAGGTCGTGCAGCGCCGGATCGAGCGACTGCGGCTGCCGTTCTTCTACTCCCAGGTCGCCGGCGCACTCGTCGGCACGCTCATCGCCGTGGCCGTCGCCGCGTCGCCGGCCCCCGTCGACCCGTCGGTCGTGGTCACGGCGGCGATCGTCATGCTGCTGGCCGGTCTGGGCTTCATCGGCGCGATCCAGGACGCCCTGACCGGGTTCACCATCACGGCCAACGCGCGTCTCATGGAGGTGATGATCGCGACCGTCGGCATCATCGTCGGTGTCTCCGCGGGCCTGCACGTGGGCGGGTGGCTCGGGCTCGACCTGAGCATCGACCCGGGCGCCTCCGGCCTGGGGCAGCTGCCGGGTGTGATGCTGGGCGCGGGCGTCACCGCCGGGGCGTTCGCGGTGTCGGCCTACTCCCCGAAGCGCATCGTGACGCCGATCGCCCTGCTGGCGGCGCTGACGTCCGGGGCCTTCCTGCTGGTGACGCAGTCCGACGTCGGCCGGCCGGGCGCCGCGGGAGTCGCGGCGTTCACGATCGGCTTCCTCGGCTACTACATGGCGCGCAACTTCCGCGTGCCGCCGCTCGTGGTGGTGGTCTCCTGCATCGTCCCGCTGCTGCCCGGTCTGTCGATCTACCGGGCGCTCTCGCTCCTCGCGGGCGAGGACATCAGCGGGCTGCTGCCGATGATCACGGCGGCGGGCATCGCCATCGCCCTCGCGTCCGGCGTGCTGCTCGGGCAGTACGTCGCGCAGCCGCTCGGCCACGAGGCCCGCCGACTGGAGCGTCGCCTGGCCGGTCCCCGTCTGGTCGGACCCCTCCGCGCCCGCACCGGACGCGGTCGCCGCGGCTGACCCCGACCCGTTCACCGGGCCGACGTCGTGGGGCCCTGGCAGGCTGACGGGGCAGGGCGTATCGTGCTGACTAAGCAAGCGCTTACTGACCGGAGAGTTGCCATGAAGCTTCGCCTGTCCGAGGAGGACGCCGCGTTCCGCGAGGAGATGCGCACGTTCTTCACCACCCAGGTCCCGCAGTCCATCCGCGACACCGTCGCGGCCCGCCGTGAGCTGACGAAGGACCAGATCGTCGAGACGCAGCAGATCCTGAACGCTGCCGGGCTCGCCGTGCCGAACTGGCCCGTCGAGTGGGGCGGCAAGGACTGGACCCCGCTGCAGCGCCACATCTGGCACGAGGAGATGCAGCTCGCCAGCGTGCCCGCGCCGCTCGCGTTCAACGCCTCCATGGTCGGCCCGGTCATCGCCGCGTTCGGCTCGCAGGAGGTCAAGGAGCGCTTCCTCCCGGCGACCGCGAACCTCGACATCTGGTGGTCGCAGGGCTTCTCCGAGCCCGACGCCGGCTCCGACCTCGCGTCGCTGCGCACCGTCGCCCGCCGCGAGGGCGACGAGTACGTCGTCAACGGCCAGAAGACGTGGACCACGCTCGGCCAGTACGGCGACTGGATCTTCACGCTCGTGCGCACCGACCCCGAGGCGCCGAAGAGGCAGCAGGGCATCTCCTTCCTGCTGATCGACATGACCTCCCCGGGTCTGACGGTGCGCCCCATCGAGCTCATCGACGGCGGCCACGAGGTCAACGAGGTCTTCTTCGAGGACGTCCGCGTCCCGGCCGAGAACCTCGTCGGCGAGGAGAACCGCGGACCGCATCGCCGGCGACCCGGTGCTCGCCACGCGCGTCGCCGGTCTCGAGAACGAGCTGCTCGCGCTCGAGCTGACGGCGCTGCGCGTCGTCGCGCACTCGGCCGACGGGAAGCCGCACCCGGCCTCGTCGGTGCTGAAGCTGCGCGGCACGGAGCTGCAGCAGGCCGTCACCGAGCTGTACGTCGACCTGGCCGGGCCGCTCTCGCTCGCGTCGGGCGCCAGCGACGGCTCCGGCGTGCCGGACTGGGCCCGCGTCAGCACCCCGCAGTACCTCAACTACCGGAAGGCGTCGATCTACGGCGGCTCCAACGAGGTGCAGCGTCAGATCATCGCCAAGACCATCCTGGGACTGTGAGGCAGCCATGGACTTCACCCTCGACTCCGAGCAGACCGCGCTGCGCGACGCCGTCCGCGGCCTGCTGAGCAAGAGCTACGACTCGACGGAGACCCGTCGCGAGATCACCAAGACCGACCCGGGCTTCTCCGAGGACGTGTGGCGCCAGCTGGCCGAGGTCGGCGCGCTGGGCCTGCCGTTCGCCGAGGAGGACGGTGGCTTCGGCGCCGGACCGGTGGAGGTCTCGATCGTCGCCGAGGAGATCGGACGCGTGCTCGCGCCCGAGCCGTACCTCGAGACGATCCTGGCCGCGGGCCTGGTCGCCGACCTCGGCTCGCCCGAGCAGCGGTCCGACGTGATCGGCCGCGTCGCCGAGGGAGCGCTCGTGCTCTCCTTCGCCCACCACGACATCGCCGACGCGGTCGTCGCGACGCAGTCCGGTGACGCCTGGACGCTGTCCGGCGTCAAGGAGCCGGTGCTGCACGGCGTCCGCGCCGACCTGCTGGTCGTCACGGCCCGCACCGACGCCGGCGTCGGCGTGTTCCTCGTCGACCCGTCGACCGACGGCGTGGAGCGCACCGGCTACCGCACGCACGACGGTGGTCGCGCGGCGCGCGTGGCGTTCGACGGTGCCGCGGCCACGCCGCTCGGCGACCCGTCGGCCGACGCGGCCGACGCGGTGGCCCTCGCGGTCGCGCGCGGCCAGGTCGCGCTCGGCCACGAGGCGGTCGGCGCGATCGACGTCGCCCTGCGCATCACGACCGAGTACCTCAAGACGCGCAAGCAGTTCGGCGTCACGCTGAACACGTTCCAGGCGCTGACCTTCCGGGCCGCCGACCTGTACGTGTCGGCGGAGCTGGTCCGCAGCACGGTCACGTGGGCGACGCTGGTGCTGCAGGACGAGCCCGAGCGAGCCGTCGAGGCGGCGTCGCGCGCGAAGCTGCAGGTCTCGCGCGCCGGCCGGCACATCGGCCAGGAGGCGATCCAGCTGCACGGCGGCATCGGCATGACCGCCGAGTACTCGGTGGGCCACTACACGAGCCGGCTCACCGCGATCGACCACACCCTCGGCGACGGCTCGGAGCACCTGGCGCGCCTCGCGTCGACGGTGACCGACCACGGCGTCGTCGACCCGATCGGCTGATCTGCACCCACTCCCGACGCCCCCGGCCGCACAGCGGTCGGGGGCGTCGTGGTGCGGGCCGTGGCGACGGATCTGTCTGCGTTCGCTTGGCCATCGCTACGTGAACGCAGAGACATCGGTCCGACGGATGACCCAGGCGCCGGCCGACGACGGTCGCGGACGTGAAGGACCCCTCGCGCACCCGCCAGAGCCCACTGACCCTTGCTGCCTTCCGGCCCTGGGGGAGTTGGGTGAGATAGCGCCACGCGAGGGGCTGCGCCCAGCATACGGGGGCGCACCCGGTGCGTTCCACGCGGGATGCGACCGGTACGCTCGTCCGCGGAGGATTCGCATAGTGGCCTAGTGCGCTCGCTTGGAAAGCGGGTTGAGTGAAAGCTCTCAGGGGTTCGAATCCCCTATCCTCCGCGTCGAACGAAGCCCCTCGGCTCACCAGAGCCCGGGGGCTTCGTCATGCCCGATGGCGCCGAGGGGCTTCGATCGACATCAAGGGTTGCGGATTCGAGGAGGAGCGAGCGCCAGCGAGGGACGGAGTCCCCTATCCTCCGCAGAGGTCAAGAACCCCTCGGCATCTCGATGTCGAGGGGTTCTTCCGTTCGCGTGCCACGCCGAGGGGTTCTTGACCTCTGATCCGGGCTAGCGGATTCGGGGAGGAGGGAGCGCCAGCGACCGACGGAGCCCCCGATCCTCCGCCACGTGCCACGGCCCCCAGCGCTCGTTGCGGGGGGCCGTGGTGCGTTGTCGAGCATGGCGCAGCGCCACGTCGATCGGCCGACGGCCTGAGAGCCCGACGACGCCGCCCGACGCGAACGCGGCCGGGTCGGGCTCCTCGAGGAGCCCGACCCGGCCGCGTGGTCGTGGCGACGGTCAGTGCGCGGACTGGTAGGCCTCGATGAGCGAGGAGGGGACGCGGCCGCGGGCGGGGACGTCGAGTCCCTGCTCCTGCGCCCACTCGCGCACGGCCTTCGCGTCGACCGACGACGCGGACGACGAGGACGACGAACGGCGCGAGGAGCTGCTGCGGCCGGAGGCGCGACCGGCGCGGCGACCGACGGCGACGTAGGGCGCCACGGCGTCGGCGAAGGTCTGCCGCTCGGCCTCGGTGAGGTCGACCTCGTAGCCGACCCCGTCGAAGGTGAAGGCCACGGTGGGCGACGGGGTGTCGATCTCGTCACCGCTCAGGTCGGAGTAGAACTTTTCCACGGTCTTTTTTGCCATAGGCGCAGATTATCGCGCCCGCAGCGAAAGTCGCGACACCGGGCGGAGGCTTTATGGACGAAAGTCAGAAATAACGTCCAAGTCCTTTTCGACTTTATGGCGCTGGGACGAATCCACGGTCGCTGAGCACGGGGACGACGCTGCTCGACCCCACCTGCGCGGCGACGTCGACGTCGGCCTCCCAGCCCGCCGCCACCAGCTCGAGACCGCTCGCGCACGCGTGCAGGTGCGACGACTCCCGCTCCCGCACGAGCCGGTAGGCGTCGGCGGCCAGGGCGGCCTCGGGCGACAGGCCGGGCCAGTCGAAGTCCTCGAGCGCGGCGAGCACCGCGCCGGCACCCCAGAGGTCCTCGACGGCCGGCCGCAACGTCCCGTCGGGCCACCGCTCGCCGGCGGCGACCACCGCCACGACCGTGTCGTCGGCGTCGTGCTCCCGCGCGATCCAGGAGGCGACGGCCGCGGCGTTGCGCAGGCTCGCCCCGACCACGGTCGTCGCCGCCGACGCCAGGGCGTGCGCGACCGCCGACCCGTTCGGCGACGGCAGCACGAGCCGGGGCGGCAGGTCGACCTCCAGCAGACGCGCGGGCGACAGCGTGGGCTCGTCGGGCGCGGCGCTCGAGCGCCCGCCGGCCAGCACGGCGCCGGTCTGGGCGGCCACCGCGGCGGCGTCCGGTCGACCTGCCGGGTACGGCACCACCACGGCGCCGCGCTCGACGGCCACCCCGAGGGCGGTGGTGAAGGACAGCACGTCGACGACGACCGCGACGTCGGCGCCCTCGCCCACGGCGAGACCGCCGGTGGGTCCCCAGTCGAACCGGACCGTGTGGTCGCCCTGGCGCGTCGCCGTCATGGCACCAGTGTGCCGACCCGACGGTGGCGCCCGGTCACGGCCGGCGCCGCCGGGCGACGACGACGATGCCGACCACGACGGCGAGGAGGACGAGGGCCAGCGCGACCGTCACCGCGGTCTCGGCGCCCGAGGGACGCAGCGCGTCGTGCTCCTCGACCTCCGCCGCGCGCGGTGTCCGCTCCCGTGTCTCGGCGGTCGGCCGGGTCTGCACCGGCACGTCCTCGCCGTCGGCCAGCAGCTGGTAGCGCAGGGCCACGAACTGCCCCGGCTGCACGCGCTGCTCGCGCAGCCCGGTCTGCGCGAACGTCCAGTCGCCTCCCTCGTCGGCGAGCAGGAAGGCCCAGTAGCCCGACCCGGACAGCGACGCTCCGCACCGCTCCTCGTCGGGCCCGGGCCGGCCGTCGACCCGGCACAGGAAGGGCGTCGACCCGCTGGTCTCCACCAGGTCGTGCCCGGCCGCGACCAACGCGTCCTGCGCGACGGCGTCGGCGGCCAGGCCGGTCGCGCAGCGCACGTCGGGCCCACCACCGAGCGAGGCCGGCTCGACGACGACCACGACGTCCTCGGCGGTGCACGCAGCGGTCGAGCCGGAGTCGGTGCTGGCGGAGGCCGAGGCCGGAGCGCCTGGGGCGAGGAGGCCGCCGAGCAGCACGGCGAGCACCAGGACGGGGCGGGACGACAAGCGCATGCCCACCATCCTCGCCGACCCACGGACCCTCACCGGCCGGCGACCTCGACGGCCGGCTGTCCGTAGCGGGCGCGGCGTGCCGCACGGCGCAGCGTCGTCAGCACAGGAGGCCCGAGGATCCCCACGAGCAGGGCGTTGGTGATCGCCCGTCCCGTGTCCCAGCCCCACGTCGACGTGAGCAGGTTGTAGAGCAGGAAGCGGTGCAGGTTCTCCCCCACCGGGTCGCCGGGCACGAGCTGCAGCGTCCGGTCGGACCCGGGCACGGCGATCCCCAGCTGGAACGGCCACGACGACAGGTTCATCAGCATGCCGAACGCATAGGCGACGACCACCGCGTAGACGACGAGCATCGCGATCTCCGCGCGGCCCGTCACACGTCGCGGGAGCAGCCCCGCGCCCAGGCCGATCCAGGCCGCGCACATCATCTGGAAGGGCAGCCAGGGCCCCACGCCCGACGTCAGCAGCGCCGACGCGAACAGCGACGTGCACCCGAGGACGTACCCGAACCCGGGGCCGAAGACCCGGCCGGCGAGGACGAGCACGAAGAAGACGGTCTCGATGCCGGCGGTGCCGGCTCCGAGCGGGCGCAGTGCCGCGTTGACGGCGGTCAGCACGCCCAGCATCGCCAGCGCCTTGGCGTCCATGCCGCCCTCGGTCAGCTCGGCGACGACGACCAGCACGACGATCGGCAGCAGCGCCATGAAGATGAACGGCTGGTCGACGCGGGTCGCCCCTGCTTCCGGCTGCACGAACAGCGGCCACAGGAACATGACGAGCCCCGCGAGCGACGCGACCCCGAGCACGAGCGCCGAGCGGGGCGTGAGCCGCGACGTCACGAGGTCGCTCCCGCCACGTCGGCGACCGTGAGCCAGCCGGGGCCGAGCACCTTGGCCGTCTGCGGTGCGAACGCCGGGGACTCCGCCAGCACCTTGCCGACGTCGCCGGCCGACACGACCTCGCCCTCGGCCATCACCACGACGGCGTCGGCGACGAGCGCCACGAACTCCACGTCGTGGGTCGACACCACCACGCCTCGGCCCTCGGCCGCCTGCGCGTGCAGGATGTCGGCGAGCTGGGTCTTGGCCGAGTAGTCGAGTCCGCGGGTCGGCTCGTCGAGCAGCAGCAGCCGCGGAGCCGCGGGGAGCACGATCGCCAGGACGAGCGACAGCCGCTGGCCCTCGCTCAGGTCGCGCGGGTGCTGGTCGCCGTCGATCCCGGGGGCCAGCCGGTCGAGCAGCGCGCGGCACCGCCCGTCGGCCCCGTCGGTGTGCGCGTCGGCCGCGGCGCACTCCTCGTCGACGCTCTCCAGGTAGAGCAGGTCCGACGCGGTCTGCGGCACGAGACCGACCTGCGCCCGGGCCGCTGCCGGGGCGAGTCCGGCGGGGTCGAGCGCCTCCGCCCCCACCGCGACCCGCCCGGCGGACCGCTTGACCCCGCCCTGCAGCGCCCACAGCAGCGACGACTTGCCCGAGCCGTTGCGTCCCATGAGCGCCACGACCTCGCCGGCCCTCACGGTCAGGTCGACGGCGTCGACCGCGCGGTGGCGGCGGTAGTCGACGCACACGCCGTCGGCCCGCAGCACCGGTGCCCCCACGGGACGTCGTGGGCCCCGCACGGGTGCGGGAGTGCTCGACCACGACGAGCCGGTCCGCGAACGGCACCACGCGCTCCATCCGGTGCTCCGCGACCACCACGCCGAGCCCGACGTCGGCCACGAGTCGAGCCACCGTCGCCAGGACGTCCTCGGCCGCGGTCGGGTCGAGCGCCGACGTCGGCTCGTCGAGCACGAGCATCCGCGGGTGCATCGTGAGGACCGCGCCGATCGCGACCCGCTGCTGCTGGCCGCCCGACAGCGTCCGCAACGACCGGCGGCGCAGGTCGGCGATGCCGAGCAGGTCGAGCGTCTCCTCGACGCGCCGACGCATGGTCTGCGGGTCGAGGCCGAGCTGCTCCATGCCGTACGCCAGCTCGTCCTCGACGACGTCGCTGACGAAGCCCGCCGCCGGGTCCTGCGGCACGTACCCCACGAGGTGGGCGAGCTCGCGGGGCGGCGTGCCGATGATCGAGGCGCCGTCGACGAGCACGTCGCCCTCGAGCAGACCACCGCTGAAGTGCGGGACCAGCCCGTTGAACAGACCGAGCAGCGTCGACTTGCCCGACCCGGTGCGACCGCACACCAGGTGCAGCTCGCCGTCGGGCAGCACGAGGTCGACGTCCTTGAGCGTCGGCCCAGCGTCGTCGTAGGAGAAGGTCACGTCACGCAGCTCGAGCACGGGGCACCTCCCCCTCGTCGTGGTCGCTCGGGTCGTCGTCGGTCGGGTCGTGGCTGGACGGGCCCGCGACGTCGGTCGAGGGCGGTGGCGTCAGGAAGGCGGGCAGCACGCCCACGAGCACGACGAGCAGCACCGGCAGGCTGACCGTGGGCCATGATCCCAGGTCGGGCACGACGACGTACGGGTCGAGGTCGAAGGCGCGGTCGACGCCCACCGCGACGACGACGCCGCACAGCGCGGTCAGCACCTCCGCCGGACGCCAGCGGTCGGGGCGGTAGCGGGTGCGGCGCACGCGACGACCGGCCGAGCGCAGCGCCGCGGCGGCGAGCAACAGCCCCAGGACGAGGACCGGTCCGGCGAGCACACGGGGTGCGGTCCCGTCGAGGTAGGCGTAGGCGCCGACGCAGAGGGCGCCGAGCCCGCCGAGCATGAGCCCGCCCGTGACGAGCCGCTGCGCCCGTGTCGCACCGCCCGTGCGGCCGTAGCCGCGTGCGTCCATGCCGGCGGCGAGCGTCATGGACCGTTCCAGGGCGTCCTCCAGCACGGGCACGACCACGCGCCGCAGCGACCGGACGCCCCGGCTCGCGTCGCCCCGCAGCCGGCGCGCCCGACGCACGCGCTGCACGCTCTCCGCGAGCTGCGGGAACACCGACAGCGAGACCACCACAGCGGTACCGACCTCGTAGAACGCGGGCGGCACCGCGGCGAGCAGCCGTCGGGGGTTGGCCAGGGAGTTGGCGGCACCGACGCACAGGATGATCGCGCCGAGCCGCATGCCGTCGTAGAGGGCGCCGAGCAGCGACCCCGCCGTCACGTCGCCGAGCAGCTGGATGCCGCGCGCGACGTCGGGGAGCGGGATCTCGGGCAGGTGGAGCAGGACCGTCTCGCCCTCGACGGCGCCACCGCCCAGCACGATCCGGTAGAGCACCCGCAGCACGACGACGAACAGCGCGAAGTAGACGTAGAACCTGTGTATAAGAGACAGACGACCGCCAGCACGAACGGGTTGAGCGTGAACGAGGCCGCCGCGGCAAGACCGAGCGCCCAGAGCCACCAGGCTCCGGGGTGCAGGTCGCGCGCCGGGGAGGTCAGGAGCGGTCGTCCCTCCGCCGCCGGGCGACGACGCCGGCCGCGCCCAGCAGGGCGAGGACGACGCCGACGGCCACGAGCGTCCCGACGGGTGCACCCGAGCCGGCGTGGGCCGACGTGGCTCGGGTCTCGTCGCCGATCCCTGCGCTCGCAGCGTCACTCGACGACGGCGTCGCCGAGGGGGCCGTCCGTCGCGCGCGCTCGTCGTCGCGCGCACGCTGGTTGCGCGCGGCTCGCCTGGCCCTGCCAGCTCCACGCGACCCAGCCGCCCCGCGGGACGTCGAGTCCGTCGACCCCGATCTGCGCGTAGCTCCACGACCCGTTGCCGGTGGACACCCAGAGCGACCAGTACGCGTCGGCGGGCGACGCCTGCACGCAGCCGGCGTCGGCGGGCAGCGCGTTGACCCGGCAGACGAAGCCCCGCTCGCGAGCGGCTCGCTGCATCGAGACACCGGCCGCGGTGAAGGCGGCGGACGCCTTGCTGCCCGAGCCCGGGACGCAGGTGGTGCTCACGCCGCCGCCGAGCTGGTGGGGGTCGACCACGACGGTCACCCCGTCGCCCTGCGCGCAGGCCGCAGCCTGCGCCGGCGCCTGCACGACGACCGCGCCGGTCGCCACCCCGAGCAGGGTGGCGACCAGCGCGGCCAGGAGCCGTCGGGTCATCGGACCACCGTGAGCGTGGCCGTGCTCTGGCGCGTGTCGGTGAGACCACGGACGAACAC
>NZ_LUNF01000145.1:0-7998 GCF_001626145.1 Aeromicrobium sp. REDSEA-S32_B7 | reverse complement strand
GTCTGGCGCCTGGTGCGCGGCGAGGAGCCCGTGCTGGCCATCCACCTGCCCAGCCCCCGCTGCCCCGTGGGACGCAGCATCCAGGACGGTCTCACGCAGGTCGACGCCGAGGTCGCGCGAGCCACCGAGGCGACCCTCGCACGCACGACTGTCGCCGACCTCGTCCCCCGCTGAGTGTGACGTTTCGGCCCCGATCCGCCGCGGATCGGGGTCGAAACGTCACCCTCGGCGGGGTGGGGGAGGGGGGCGGTGGCCCGCTCGCAGGCTCAGGCCCGCAAGGAGGAGGTCGAGCCCGGCGCGGAACTGGGCGGCGTCGTCGTGGTCGGCGAACACGTCGACGATGGTGTGCAGGAACGGCCACTCGTCGGGGTCGAGCTCGCGCCACTCGGCCACGGTCCGGGCCAGGTAGTCCGAGCGCGTGGTGCTGCCGTCGACGACCTCCTCGGGCGGCTGCTGGCCGAGGTCGGCCGCGATGCCGATGACGTAGCCGACGACGGCCGACGCGGCGTTGAACGTCTCGAGCGGGTCCAGGCCCAGGCGGAGCACGTGCTGGCCGACCCGCTCGTAGTAGCGCAGCGAGTTGGGCTGCGACCCGGTGTTGCGCATGAAGTAGGCGCCCAGCCACGGACGGTCGGCCACCGCGTCGAACAGGGCGATCGCGGTGCGCCGCAGGTCGTCGACCGGGTCGCCGTCGACGTAGCCTTCCGTGGCGTCCAGGACGCCCTCGAGGACGAAGTCGGCGGCGCGCTCGAGCAGCTCGTCCTTGCCGGAGACGTACCAGTAGATGCTGCCCACGCCGCCGCCCAGTCGTGCGGCGAGGGCGCGGAACGTGAGCGCGGGCTCGCCCGCCTCGTCGAGGAGCCCGACCGCCTCGGTCAGGACCGACTCCATCGAGTGGGTGGTCCGGCTGCGCGGGGGCGGCTGGCGTCGCGGCGGGCCGGGTGGGCGCGGGGGGCGCGGCTGGCGGGGCGCGCCGGCAGCGGGTCGTCGGGGACTCACTCTTGCATCCTATCGAACCATGTTCTATCGTCTCGAACAGCGTTCGATGGTCGAACGCTGTTCGAGACTTCCGGAGGTGGCTCATGACGACCACGACCACGACTCCGACGACCCGCACCTACCCCTCGCTGCGCGCCGCCTGGATCCCCCTCACCGCCCTCTGCCTCGCATTCTTCGTCGAGATGGTCGACAACACGCTGCTGTCGATCGCGCTGCCCACCATCGGCCGCGACCTGCACGGCACCACGACGTCGCTGCAGTGGGTCACCGGCGCCTACGCCCTGACCTTCGGCGGCCTCATGCTGACCGCCGGCTCGGTGGCCGACCGCTTCGGTCGCCGCAGGGTGCTCCTCGTCGGCCTGGCCGCGTTCGGCACCATCAGCCTGGGCGCGCTGCTCGTCGGCTCGACGGCCGAGCTCATCGCCCTGCGCGCCGCGCTCGGGCTCTGCGCCGCCGCGATGGCGCCCATCACCAACTCGCTCGTCTTCCGCCTCTTCGACGACGAGGCGCTGCGACGTCGCGCGTTCCCGATCATGATGATGGTCGGCATGGCGGGCTTCGTGCTCGGACCCGTGCTCGGCGGCACGGCGCTGGAGCACGTGGGCTGGGAGTGGCTGCTCGCCGTGAACGCCCCGATCGCGCTGGTGGCCTGGATCGGCGTGCGCGTCGGTGTCGCCGCGGACCACGCCGACGACCTCACCGACGACGCGCTGGACCTGCCCGGAGCGGCGCTCAGCGTCGCCGCCATCGGCCTCGGCGCGTACGCCCTCACCAGCGGCGTCGAGCGCGGCTGGCTGTCGGCCGTCACGCTCGCCTGCGTGCTCGGCTCGGTGGCTTCCGCGGTCCTCTTCGTCCGCCACGAGCGCCGCACCGCGTCGCCCATGCTCGACCTGGACGTCTTCAGGCGCGGCACCGTCCGCGGGGCGACGATCGCGCAGCTCGGCACGTCCGTCGCGATGACCGGCGTGATGTTCTCGCTCGTCCTGCACTTCCAGTACGCCTACGGCTGGAGCCCCGTCCGCGCCGGCCTGGCGAGCCTGCCGATGATCGTCACGATGCTGCTCTCGAACCCGCTGACGGAGTCGATGGTCTCGCGCCTCGGGCACCGCGTCGCCTGCCTGGTCGGTGCGGGTCTGCTCGCCGTCGGCCTGGTCACGATGGCGTACGCGGTCGAGCACGGGTACCCCGCGATCGTCGTCGCGATGGTCGTCATGGTCGTCGGCCTGCGCACCGTCATGATGACCTGCGCGGTCGCGCTGATCGGCGCGATGCCCGGCAACCGGACGTCGCTCGGGGCAGCCCTGAACGACACGGCCCAGGAGCTCGGCACCAGCGTCGGCACGGCGCTCGTGGGCACGTTGCTCGCCACGCTCGTGGTGCAGGTGCTGCCGACCGGGGCCTGGACGCCGGACCTCGTCGCCTCGTTCTTCCACGGCGAGCGGATCGTCTTCCTCGTGCTCGCGGTCGTGTCCGGGTCGATCGCCGCCTACGGCGCGAGCACCCTGACCGACTCCCGCGACACCGAGGAGGCCTGACGTCAGGGCGTGATGACCCGGACCGCGACGGGGACCAGCTGCGTGCCGGTCTGCCAGAGGTGCCGGGCGTCGCGCGTGTAGCGCACCCGGAGGCCGCGCAGCTCTACGTCGCCCCGCGCGCGGGGGGTGACGCGCACGAGCAACGACTCGTCCGGGCGGGTGCGGGTCCCGGCCTTCGCGGGCCGCGCGGTCGAGCAGATCGCGGTGAGGTCGCCGGCGGTCGACACCTCGACCGAGGCGTCGCCGTCGAGCCGGCCGCAGAGCAGCACCTGCACGTCGGCCCGCGTGGTGCCCGCGGGCAGGTCCGGCTCGACCGACCGCAGGGTCAGGCCCGGCGGGACGCTCGGCACGACCACGACGTCGACCGTGCTGTCGACGGCCGCGCGCTGCGCCACCCGCTCGGCGTCGCCAGGCAGGGCCGTGGGCTGGGTCCACCACGACACGGCGAGTGCCAGGACGGTCACGACCACGAGACCGAGGACGGCGATGCGGCGGTGGTCCGAGAGCACGTCCCGACCATCTCACGGTCAGCGGGGTGGGGAGGGTTCAGGTGGGGAGGCGCAGGAGGAAGAGGTCCATCACCCAGCCGGCCTCGGCCTTTGCGGCCGCACGCGCTGCCGCGATCGCGTCGGCCACGTCGGCCACCCGGCCCGCGACGAGCCGCTCCGACGGCGCCCCCAGGTTCGCGCCCCACCAGACCTGCCAGTCGTCGAGGCCCGACAGGTCGGTGCCCGACGTCAGGAACACGACGACGTTGCGCTGCCCCTGCTCCACCGCCTCGCGCAGACGGCGCTCCGTCGTCACGTGCACGGGCTGCCCGACCTCGTGCAGCACCACCCGGTGCCGGGCGGCGAGCAGCTGCAGTGCCGAGATGCCCGGCAGCACCGACCAGTCGACCGCGACCGCGCTCCGCGCGAGCACCCGCTCCACCACCCGGATGGTCGAGTCGTAGAACGCCGGGTCGCCCCACACGAGCACCACGACGTCGCCGTCGGGGTGCTCCAGGAGCGCCTGCTCCCACGCCTGCGCCCGCGCCTCGTGCCAGTCGCCGACGACGCCCTCGTACCCCGACGTGGTCGACGTCGACGCGGCCGACCGGTCACGCTCGGGGTCGACGACCTCCACGACCCGCAGGCGGGGTGCGTGGTGGGCCAGGAGGTCCCGACGCACCGCGGCGAGCGGGTCCCCCGTCCGCTTCACCGTCACCAGAGCCACCGACGCCGACTGCAGCGCGTGGACCGCCTCCAGCGTCAGGTGGTCGGGATGGCCGAGGCCGATCCCGACCAGGGTCAAGCGCCGCCGGGTCACGTGTGCCGGTCCTCCAGGTCGCCCTCGAGGTCGAGGTACACCTGCTGCATGGCCGCGACGACCTCCGGGTCGGGCTCGGCCCACAGGCCACGCTCGGCCGCCTCGCCGAGCCGCTCGACGATGCCGCGCAGCGCCCACGGGTTCGACGTGCGCATGAACTCCTGGTTGGTCTCGTCGAGGACGTACTCGGTGGCGAGCTTCTCGTACATCCAGTCGTGCACGACGCCCGCGGTCGCGTCGAAGCCGAACAGGTAGTCGACGGTGGCCGCCAGCTCGAACGCGCCCTTGTAGCCGTGGCGCTGCATGGCCGAGATCCAGCGCGGGTTGACCACGCGGGCACGGAAGACGCGCGTCGTCTCCTCCTGCAGCGTGCGGGTGCGCACCGCGTCGGGCGTGGTCGAGTCGCCGACGTAGGCCTTCGGCTCGGCGCCGGTGAGCGCACGGACCGTCGCGACCATGCCGCCGTGGTACTGGAAGTAGTCGTCGGAGTCGGCGATGTCGTGCTCGCGGGTGTCGATGTTCTTCGCCGCCACCGCGATGCGCCGGTAGTTGGCGCGCATGTCCTCCGCCGCCGGACGGCCGTCGAGGTCGCGGCCGTAGGCGAAGCCGCCCCACGCCGTGTACACCTCGGCGAGGTCGTCGTCGGTCTTCCAGTTGCCGGCCTCGATGACCTGCAGGATGCCCGCGCCGTAGGAGCCCGGCTTGGACCCGTAGATGCGGGTGGTGGCTCGACGCCGGTCGCCGTGCTCGGCGAGGTCGGCCTCGGTGTGCGCGCGCACGTAGTTCTGCTCCAGGGGCTCGTCGAGCTCGGCCACCTGGCGGATGGCGTCGTCGAGGATGCCGATGACGTGCGGGAACGCGTCGCGGAAGAAGCCGGAGATGCGGACGGTGACGTCGATGCGCGGGCGGCCGAGCTCCTCCAGCGGCACGACGCGCAGGCCGTTGACGCGCCGCGAGGCCGGGTCCCACTCGGGCTCGACGCCGATGAGCGCCAGCACCTCGGCGACGTCGTCGCCCGACGTGCGCATGGCCGAGGTGCCCCACACCGACAGGCCGACGGAGCGCGGGTACTCGCCGGTGTCGGACAGGTGCTTCTCGAGCAGGGAGTCGGCCATCGCGCGCCCGGTCTCCCAGGCGAGGCGCGACGGCACCGCCTTCGGGTCGACGGTGTAGAAGTTGCGGCCCGTGGGCAGCACGTTGACGAGTCCGCGCAGCGGCGAGCCCGACGGGCCGGCGGGGATGAAGCCGCCCTCGAGCGCGTGCAGCACGTGGTCGAGCTCGTCGGTGGTCTGCGCGAGGCGCGGCACGACCTGCTCGGCGGCGAAGCGCAGCACGTCGCGGACCACCGGGTCGTCGTGCAGGCCCTCGACGGCGGCGGTGTCCCAACCGGCGTCCTCCATGCCCTGCACGAGGGCGCGGGCCTGCTCCTCGACGGCGTCGATCCGCTGCAGCGACTCGCGGTCCTGCTCGTCGTCGGTGTCGCCCTTGAGCCCCAGCGCGGCGCGGAGTCCCGGCACGGCACCGGTCTCGCCGCCCCAGATCTGCGCGGCGCGCAGGATCGAGAGCACGAGGTTCACGCGCGCCTCGCCGCCCGGCGCCTGGCCCAGCACGTGCAGACCGTCGCGGATCTGGGCGTCCTTGATCTCGCAGAGCCAGCCGTCGACGTGGAAGATGAAGTCGTCGAAGCCCTCGTCGTCGGGCTGGTCGTCGAGGCCGAGGTCGCGGTGCATCTCGGCGGCCCGCATGTGGGTCCAGATCTGCTCGCGGATGGCGGGCAGCTTGGCCGGGTCCATCGCGCCGATGTTGGCGTACTCGTCGAGCAGCTGCTCGAGCTTGGCGATGTCGCCGTAGCTCTCGGCACGCGCCATCGGCGGGATGAGGTGGTCGACGATCGTGGCGTGCGCGCGACGCTTGGCCTGCGCGCCCTCGCCCGGGTCGTTGACGAGGAACGGGTAGATCAGCGGCAGGTTGCCGATGGCGGCGTCGGTGCCGCAGGCCGCCGACAGCGCGGCGTTCTTGCCGGGCAGCCACTCCATCGAGCCGTGCTTGCCCAGGTGCACGACGGCGTGCGCCCCGAACTCCTCTTCGACCCAGCGGTAGGCGGCGAGGTAGTGGTGCGACGGCGCCATGTCGGGGTCGTGGTAGATCGCGACGGGGTTCTCGCCGTACCCGCGGGGCGGCTGGATCATCAGCACGACGTTCCCGGCGCGGATGGTGGCGAGCACGATCTCCCGCTCGCCGTTCACGAAGAGCTTGCCGGGCGCGGGACCCCACGCCTCGAGCATCGCGTCGCGCAGGTCGGGGTGGAACCGCTCGAACCACTCGGTGTAGCGGCCGGCCGGGATGCGCACGTGGCTCTCGGTGAGCTGCGTGTGGGTGAGCCACTCCTCGTCCTGGCCGCCGGCGTCGATGAGCGCGTGGATGAGGGCGTCACCGGCCTCGGTGAGGTCGTCGTGCTCGAGGCCGGGGATCTCGCCCGGGGCGCCGAGGTCGTAGCCGGCGTCGCGCATGGCACGTAGCAGACGGATGGTGGAGGCGGGGGTGTCGAGGCCGACCGCGTTGCCGACCCGGCTGTGCTTCGTGGGGTACGCCGACAGCATGAGCACGACCTTGCGCTCGGCCGGCGGCGTGTGGCGCAGGCGGGCGTGGGCGGCGGCGATGCCGGCCACGCGGGCGCTGCGCTCGGGGTCGGCGACGTAGCGCGGCAGCCCGTCCTCGTCGACCTCCTTGAACGAGAAGGGTGCGGTGATGATGCGCCCGTCGAACTCGGGGATGGCGATCTGGTTGGCGGAGTCCAGCGGCGAGACGCCGTCGTCGGAGGCCTCCCACTCGGCGCGGCTCGACGTCAGGCTGAGGCCCTGGAGGATCGGGATGTCGAGGGCCTTGAGCCGCGCGACGTCCCACGACTCGTCGTCGCCGCCGGCGCTGACGGTGCCGGGCTTGGTGCCACCGGCCGCGAGCACGGTGACGATCAGCGCGTCGAGGTTCGCCATCTCCTCGAAGAGCGCGTCGGGCGCGGCGCGCAGCGACGAGCTGAAGATCGGGACGCCGACGGCGTCGCCCGTGGCGTCGACGGCGTCGGCCAGGGCGTGCGCGAAGCCGCTGTTGCCGCTCGCCTCGTGGGCGCGGTAGTAGAGGACGCCGATGCGGGCCTTGCCCGCGTTCTCCGCGGCGTCGGCGCCCTGCGGGCGGGGCGCCAGGCCCCACTCCGGGAGGACCTTCGGCGGCTCGAAGCCCTCGCCCGTCAGCAGGACGGTGTCGGAGAGGAAGGCGTGCAGCTGGGCGAGGTTCTCCGGCCCGCCCTCCGCGAGGTACACGTGGGCGTCGGCGCACACGCCGATCGGCACGGTCGACTGCTCCATCAGCTCCGCGCTGGGCGACTGCTCGCCACCGAGCACGACCATCGGCTTCCCAGTGGCGCGGATCCGCGCGAAGCCGGAGCACAGGTCCTGCGGGGAGCCGAGGATGCGGGCGACGACGAGGTCGGCCGCCTCGATCGCGGCCGCCATGTCCTGGTGACCCGGCTTGGCCGGGTTGGCGTAGACGTAGTCGGCGCCGCTGGCGCGGGCCGAGAGCAGGTCGGTGTCGGACGTCGAGAGCAGCGCGATGCGGGTCATCGGGGTTCCTCCTCGGGGTTCTCGCCCCGTGCGGCGGGAGTCGCCGCGAAGGGTGTCTGGCTGTACCTGCTCGCAGGCGTCACAGTGGCGGAACCGCGCCGGACTCGCACCGGCTTCCCCGACCCGCGGCGACGGGTCCCGGCCAGCCTAGTCGGCCGAGCGCCCGAACCCCCTATCGGTGGATCACCAACCCCAGGACGCTCCCTGCGGTGGATGATCCACCGATCGCCGGGATCGTCGTCACGGAGGTTGCTGATCCACCGATGGGGGGCTGCGGTGGGAGGGGGTCAGGCGAGGACGCAGTCGCCGCAGGTGCCGCCGCCGGGGATCCGGTAGAAGAGGCAGCAGGAGCGGCGCCGGAACGGCAGGTCGGGCTCCCCCGTGCCCACGAGGTAGGGGTGCGCGAGTGCCCGGGCGCCGACCTCGAGCGCGCGGTCGGCGACGTCGGGGCGGGCGAGCGTGGCCATGCGCAGCGCCCCGAACACGGCCGAGGCCGCGTTGCCCGCCAGCACCTGCTCCGAGACCGAGTGCTCCGTGCG
>NZ_LUNF01000144.1:0-10683 GCF_001626145.1 Aeromicrobium sp. REDSEA-S32_B7 | reverse complement strand
ACGGACCTCGCCGGGTACGAGGAGGGTCGCGACACCCGACGGACGGAGCAGTCATGACGGCACGGACGAGCTGGCACACCGAGGCGAGCCTCGCACCGACGACACGGACCACCCTCGGCGGCATCGTCGACGACATCGTCATCGGTGGCGGTGTCGTCGGCCTGAGCGCGGCCGTCGAGCTCGCGCGCCACGGACGGCGGGTGGTGCTCGTCGAGGCGCACCCGACGTTGGGCGCCGGCACGTCCGGACGGTCGACGGGCAAGCTCAGCCTGCTCCAGGGCACGCGTCTCTCGACGATCGCGACCCACCACGGGCCGGCGACGAGCGCGCGGTACGTCGAGGCCTGCCGGGAGGCGCAGACGTGGGTCGAGCAGCTGCTCGACCACTGGGACGTCGACGTGCAGCACCGCCCTGCGGTCACCTGGGCGTCGGACGGCGACCGGACGTCCGACACGCGAGCCGAGAACGCGGCCGCCCGGCGCGCAGGACTGCCCACGCGCTGGCAGCGTGAGGTACCCGCTGGCCTGCCCGGCTACGGAGCCGTGGTGCTGGACGACCAGCCGCAGGTCGACGCGCTCGCGTACGTGGCGGCGCTCGGCGCCGAGGCCGTCGCCGCGGGCGTCGACGTCCGGCTCGGGCGTCGCGTCCGTCAGGTCAGCGGCGGCGCGAGCCCCTGCGTCACGCTCGAGGGCGGTGAGGAGCTGAGGGCCGCTCACGTGCTCGTCGCCACCGGCATCCCCGTGCTCGACCGGACGGCCGCCTTCGCGACGGTCAAGCCGCACCGCTCGTACGTCGTCGCCTTCGAGACGAGCGAGGAGGCACTGCCGATGGCGGTGTCGGTCGGGTCGCCGTCGTGGACGGTGCGTGGGGTGCCGCGACCGGGGCGGGCGCCGCTCGCGCTCGTCGGGGGCCACGGCCACGTGGTGGGCCGCTCCGGACCCGCAGGGCGTCACCTCGAGGCGGTGCGCCAGTGGGCCCGCGAGCACCTCGACGTCGGCGCCGAGGTCGCCGCCTGGTCGGCACAGGACTACCTGACGCCCGACGAGGTGCCCATCGCCGGACGGGCCCCAGGACGGGCCCCGGTCCACGTGGTCACGGGTCTCGGAGGATGGGGTCTCCTGGCCGGGGTGGCGGGCGCGCGAGCGGTCGCCGCGGCGGTCGCGCAGGGCCGCCGGCTCCCGCTGGTGCCGCCCGGTCGGCTCACGGGACCACGCTCGATGACGTCGCTGGCCCAGTGGAACGCCGCGGTCGGCGGGCACCTGGCGTCGGGCTGGCTCGGCGCCCTCGCACGCGCGGGCGAGGTGCCGGGGGAGAGCCAGGGCGTCGTCACGCGGGGCCGGCCGCCGGTGGCCACCTCGACGGTGGACGGGTGCGTCCGCTCGGTCTCCGGCGTCTGCCCGCACCTGGGCGGCGTGGTGCGCTGGAACGACGTCGAGCAGACGTGGGACTGCCCCCTGCACGGGTCGCGGTTCGAGCCCGACGGGACGCTCGTCGAGGGTCCGGCGACACGCGGCCTCGGTCCCGCGTCGGCGCCCCGTCCCGCGCCGTGACGCGCGTCCTACGGCTCGTCGACGTCGGGTCCGTCGGGGTCGCGTGAGGTGCGGCGGTCCGTCGCGGCCTTGGCCTTCAGGGTCGTGACGACGCGCGAGGCGGCCGCGGCGATGATCGCGACCGGCAGCACCGCGTAGGCCCAGGCGCGGGGGAGCACGTCCTGGTCGACCAGCACGATCACGACGATCGCCGCCACGACCAGCACGGCGATGCCCAGCACGGCCCAGCGCCAGGCGCCGACGCCGGTCTCCGAGCCGCCCGTCCGCATCGGGGGGTTGTACCAGGGTCGACGGGTGCTTCCGCTCCAGTCGTCGTCGGGCTGGTCGTCCATGGCGTCCTCCTCGGTCGGGGTCGCGGGGTGAGTACCCCGGCGGGGCCGGGACGTGCAGGCGACCGCCTCAGTCGTCGATGCCGTGCGCGCGCATGACGAACAGCAGCGTCGTGCCCACCGTGCCGAGGACGGCGAGGGTGAGGAACAGGTAGCCCCAAGGCTGTGTCAGCGGGCCGTAGCGGACGACGGCGGAGCCGGCGAGGCCGGCGACGGCGAGCGCCAGGGTCGCGGACACGCCCAGGACCCACCGGAGACGGGGTGATGGCACGAGGACCTCCAGACATGAGGGTGCGGACCCGCCAGGGGGACGGGCCCGCACCGTTCGGGGCCCGCCAGGGGGACGAGCCCGTGCTGGTCGAGTACCCGGCTCGTGCGAGGTCATGCGTCGACGTGCCGCCGGCGGGTGCCGCCCGGCGCCCGGTCCGCCTACGATCGACGCATGTCCGTCCGTGCCTGCGCCAGCGTTGCCGCCGTGGCAGCTGCCACGGCGACGGCCGCGCTCGTCGCGGGATGTACCAGCCCCGAGCAGCCGGGCGGCGGCGAGTCGTTCTCCGCCGCGACGCTGCCGAGGCTGGAGGCCGCGCCGGCGTCACCCTCGCCGGCCCCTCGTCCGGACGTGCGGCGGACGATGTCGGCGGCGGCGACGCTCGCCGCCTTCAAGGCGCCGCTGGACGCGTGCCGCGGCCCGGTGGCGATCGACGTGCAGGAGGAGGGCCGTCCGCTGCTGGTCTCGGAGCACGACTACTGCGGCGGGGCGGCCTGGATCCCGGAGCTCGACCGCGGTGACGTCGTCGAGCTGGACGGCCCCGGTGTCGACGCCGGTCTCTACCGGGTCGACCTCGTCGACCGGCACCAGCGTCGCGACGTGTTCGTGCGCGACCTGCGCCCGAGTGCAGACGTCGTGCTGCAGACCTGCGTGTCGCAGACCCAGCTCGTGCTCGTGGCCCTGTCCAAGGTCCCCGACCGGGGCGTCTGAGAGCACTTTCTCGCGGGTTTGGTCACCCTTGCCGGACTAGTTCGCCTACGGTGACGATGTCCGGAGGAGGGCACGATGACCCATGACGAGCGCGGCGCGACCGCGGTGGAGTACGCGTTGCTGGCGGTGTTCATCGCCGCGGTGATCGCTGCGACCGTGGGCATCTTCGGCCAGGACGTGCTCGAGCTGTTCGAGCGCGTGCCCCCGTTCTGAGACCTGCGCCACACCATGCATGTGACGAACGCCATAGTCCGACCGAACTAAGAAGAGATGGCCCGTAACTCGCATGACAAACAGGACTTTCGGACTTAACTTTTTTCTCAGGGAGCGTCACCAACAGGGGTGACGGAGCAATCGGGGAACCGGGGCTCGAAACATCTGAGGGAGTTACATCATGTACGCACTGTCGACCATCCTGGCCTACATCGCCACCGCCAAGGACCGCCGTGACGAGAAGGGTGCGACCGCCGTCGAGTACGGCCTGCTGGTCGCCCTGATCGCCGCCGTGATCATCGCCGCCGTGGTCCTGCTCGGCGGCAAGATCAACGACGCCTTCGGCGTGATCAACACGAAGCTCGGTGGCGGGACGACCCCGACCACGACCACGCCGTGATCTCGTGAGCGAGGCGACGCCGCGAGCTCGGGCTCGCGGCGTCGACGCCGCACCGCGGACGTCCTGGAGAGCCTGAGGCCTCCACGGCGTTCCCGCCGCCCACCGGAGAGGGAGCCCGGAGGGCGGCACATCAGGCAACAGGGTGAGGGACCGTCCCGCGACGGGGTGCAGCAGCATCTCGGGGCGTCCTGTCGTGATCCCCACCGCCCCCGCGTCCCGGGGTCAAGGGACGCACGCTTCACGGGAACAGGGAGATTGTCGTGAACAAGCAACGACTGGCCATCGGCGCTGCGGTGCTGCTGGCGGTGCTCGGCTTCGCCGCGCTCGTCGTCTACGCGCAGGGCGCCGACGACCGCGCCTTCGAGGGCACCGAGCGCACCACGGTGCTGCGGGTCACCCAGGAGGTGGCCACCAAGACGCCGGCGAGCGAGCTCGCGAAGAGCGTCGAGACCGTCGAGCTGCCGAAGGCTGCGGTGGTGCCCGGTGCCCTCACCGACCTCTCGGACGTCGAGGGCGAGGTGACCCAGGGCGTGCTCGTCCCCGGTGACCAGCTCACGGCGGCCAAGTTCGCCGCGCCCGACGACGTGAAGGGCGACACCGCAGTGCCGAAGGGCATGCAGGAGCTCGCCATCCAGCTCGAGGGTCAGCGCATCGTGGGAGGTGCACTGGCCCCGGGTGACCTGGTGGGCGTCCTGGCCAGCTACGAGGGACGGACGGCCAACGCGGCCAACCGCGTCCGCGTCCTCGCCGTCTCCGCGGGCGTCGGCGACGCGCAGGTAGCGTCCGGCGCCACCGTGACGGTCGCCGTGCGGACGATCGACGCCGAGAAGATCGTCAACGCCATGGAGTTCGGCAAGGTCTGGCTGACGAAGCAGACCACCGACACCGACACCGGCGGAGGCCGGACGGTCGACAGCCGGGTGGTGGCGCCATGAGTCTCGTGCTGATCGTCGGCGGCGACGACGAGCTCGCCGGGCGGGTCGAGGCGACCATCGGTCATCAGTGCGTCGCGCTCGGTGCTGACGCCATGCAGGGCGACTCCTCCAGCTTCCTGCGCGGGCTCGACCCGACCGTGATCCCCGACGCGATGATCCTCACCGCGGCCGTGCCGCTGCAGGCCTCCATGGCCCTGGCGCGTGAGGTCGCTGCGGTCCGACCCGACGTCGACCTCGTGCTCGTCGCGGCCACCGAGAAGGAGGTCATGCTCGAGGCGATGCGCTCGGGCATCCGCGACGTCGCACCGAGCATCGACGACCCCAACCTGCTCGCGGGTCTGCGAGCACGGCTCGACGCGCGCACGCCGGCGACGGCGGGCGACCCGCTCAAGCTGGCCAGGCCCACGGCGCCCGTCGACTTCCGGTCGCGCACGTTGACCGTGCTCTCGCCCAAGGGCGGGGTCGGCAAGACCAGCATCGCCACCAACCTGGCCGTCGCGCTGGCGCAGCAGTCGCCCATGGAGGTCGTGCTCGTCGACCTCGACCTGCAGTTCGGCGACGTGTCGACGGTGCTCGACCTGCGGCCGAGCCACACGCTCGAGGACGCGTTCGGGCCGGGCGCTCGCGACAACCTGCTGCTCAAGACCTACCTGACGGTGCATACGGCCGGGTTCTTCGTGCTGTGCGGCGCGGAGTCGCCGGCCGCGAACGACCACGTGACCTCCGAGCAGGTCACCGCCCTGGTGCGTCAACTGCAGGAGCAGTTCCGCTACGTCGTCGTCGACACCGCGGCCGGGCTCGACGAGGCGACCCTCGGGGCGCTCGAGGCGAGCGACGACGCGGTCCTGGTCAGCACGATGGACATCGCCTGCCTGCGGAGCGTGCGCAAGGAGGTCGAGCTGCTGAGCGAGCTGGCGATCCTGCCGGCGTCGCGTCACGTGGTGCTGAACTTCGCGGACAAGCAGTCCGGGCTCAAGGTCAAGGACGTCGAGGCGATGCTCGGCCTCCCGGTCGACGTGGTCATGCCGCGCGCGAAGGAGGTGCCGGTCGCTTCCAACAAGGGTGTCCCGCTGGTCGTCAGCAGCCGGTCGAACCCGTTCGTGAAGTCGGTCAAGGCTCTGGCCAAGAAGGTCTACGACCGGGCCCGGGCCGCCGAGGGCAAGCCGGGCCACAAGCGGCTGGAGGTGGCCTGACATGCGGTTGAGCGACCGGCTCGCCAGCGCCCGGGAGGCCAGCACGTTCACCAGCGCCGTCGTGGAGACGGAGGAGCTGGAGGACGTCGACGGCTCGGGTGCGCTCGGCGACGCGTACGCGTCGATGAAGGCGCGGGCGTCCGAGGCCCTCATGGGGCGCATCGGCGCCCGCATCAACGACCCGAGCCTCACCGAGGACCAGCTGCACGCCTTCGTGCGGGAGGAGCTCACGTCGGTCATCGAGGGCGACCAGCAGCTGCTGCTCACCTCCGACGAGCGGCGTCGGCTGGTGCGCGACGTCGAGGACGACGCGCTGGGCCTCGGCCCGCTGGAGCGGATGCTCGAGGACGACAGCATCAGCGAGATCATGGTGAACCGGTACGACCAGGTGTACGTCGAGCGGCGCGGGCGGCTCACGCAGGTGACGGCGCGCTTCGCCTCCGAGGACCACCTGCGTCGGGTCATCGAGCGCATCGTCAGCAAGGTCGGCCGTCGCATCGACGAGTCGTCGCCGCTCGTGGACGCCCGGCTGGCCGACGGGTCCCGCGTGAACGCCGTGATCCCGCCGTTGGCGGTCGACGGGTCGTCGCTGACCATCCGCAAGTTCAGCAAGGACCCGTTCACGGTCACCGACCTCATCGGGTTCGGCAGCATGACCGAGCAGATGGCCCACCTCCTGCAGGCCTGTGTCCAGGCCAAGCTGAACATCCTGGTCAGCGGCGGTACCGGCACCGGAAAGACGACGCTGCTCAACGTGCTGAGCCGTTTCATCCCGGCCGGCGAGCGCATCGTCACCATCGAGGACGCGGTCGAGCTCAACCTGCAGCAGCCGCACGTGGTGCGCATGGAGGCCCGGCCGGCGAACATCGAGGGCCAGGGCGAGGTGACCATCCGCGACCTGGTGCGCAACTCGTTGCGCATGCGACCCGATCGCATCGTGGTCGGTGAGTGTCGAGGCGGCGAGGCCCTCGACATGCTGCAGGCGATGAACACGGGCCACGACGGCTCGTTGTCGACCCTGCACGCGAACTCCCCGCGCGACGCGATGTCGCGCCTGGAGACGCTCGTGCTGATGGCCGGCATGGACCTGCCCCTGCGCGCGATCCGCGAGCAGGCGGCCAGCGCGGTCGACCTGATCGTGCAGATCCAGCGGCTCCGCGACGGGTCGCGACGTGTCGTGAACGTGACCGAGGTGATGGGCCTGGAGGGCGATACGGTCGTGCTGCAGGACATCTTCACCTTCGACTTCGCTGCCGGCGTGGACGAGCACGGACGGTTCCGCGGCAACGCGGTGCCGACCGGCATCCGGCCGCGGTTCAGCGAGCGCTTCGCCGACCACGGCATCGCGTTCGACCTGGACAACCTGGTCCGCCAGGGAAGGGTGGGGTGAGCGCGATGCTGGTGATCGGTGCGGTGCTGGTGATCGGGTCGCTCGTGTGCGCCTACCTCGCGGTCGTCGGAGTGCCGGAGACGCGCGGGACGCGTGGGCGGGTGGCCGCCTACGCCGTGACGGAGCAGAAGCCGCTGTTGCGCCGGGCCAACGATGGGGCCGTCGAGGCCGTCGAGAAGCTGCTGAGCCGACGCGGCTGGCGGCCGTTCTCGGCCGAGGAGCTCGAACTCGCCGGTGTGCGCCGCTCGGTCGCCTCGCTGGTCGTGACCGTGCTCGTGCTGGGAGGGGCCACCTTCTTCGGGCTCGTGATCCTGCAGCTGCCGGTCGTCGCGGCCTTCCTCCTGTCGCTGCTGGTCCCGGTCGCGGCCAAGGTCGGCGTCCGCGTCAAGGTCGCGCGGCGGCGCAAGCGGTTCGCCAGCCAGCTGGCGCCGCTGCTGCAGATGATGGCGTCGTCGCTGCGCGCGGGCCAGAGCCTGCCGCGTGCGATGGACGCGGCCTCCCACGACGCAGAGGCGCCGATGTCGGAGGAGCTGTCGCGGGTCGTCAACGAGTACCGCATCGGGCGCGACCTGGTGGACGCGATGGAGGACGTGGCCGACCGCATGCAGTCCGAGGACTTCCAGTGGATCGCGCAGGCCATCGAGTCCCAGCGCGAGACCGGCGGCAACCTCAACGAGATCCTCGACCAAGTGGCCGAGACCATCCGCGAGCGGCACCACGTGCGTGAGCAGGTGATGGCGCTGTCGGCCGAGGGCCGGCTCTCCGCCTACATCCTCATGGGGCTCCCCGTGGGTGTCGGGATCTACTACTCGATGGTCGCGTCGACCCAGATGAGCGTCTTCGCGGACGTGTTCATCGGCAAGGTGATCATGGTGGTGTGCGGGCTGATGTACGTGCTCGGTGGGTTCTGGATGCGTTCCATCGTCCGGATCGAGTTCTGACATGGTGATGCTCGCAGCCTTCCTGCTCGTCTGCTCCCTCCTGCTCCTCCTCATGGGCACCGGAGCCGTCGCCACGCCCGGCGGGGGCGGGGTGCGCAAGCGCGCCCGCAGCCTGTCGGCGGCGGCCGAGGCGGCTTCCGACACCGGCGTGGTGAAGGTCGACCGCACCCGTGCGGACCTCTGGGAGCGGTTCACGCCCAGCTCGACCCTGCGCCGTCTCGAGCGGAACCTGGTGCTGGCGGGTCACCCCGAGGGGTGGACGCGCGAACGCGTGGTGCTGATGAAGCCGGCGACCGCGGTCCTCGGCCTGCTCTTCGGCGCGCTGCTCGTGAGCAAGACCAGCAACCCGCTCATGCCGCTCGTCGCCCTCGGCATCATCGGCTTCTGCTACATGGTCCCGGACCTGCTGGTCTACAACCAGGCCACCAAACGACAGGCCGAGATCCAGAAGCGGCTGCCGGACATGCTCGACCAGATCGTCATCTCGCTCGAGGCAGGCGTCGGGTTCGAGGCGGCGCTGTCGAAGGCGGCGGAGCGGGGGACCGGCCCGCTCGCCGAGGAGGCGTCGCGGCTCATGCAGGACATGAGCCTGGGCATGGCGCGAAGGGAGGCCTACCTGGCCCTCGCCGAGCGCACGTCGGTCGACGAGCTCAGGACGTTCTGCAAGGCCGTCGTGCAGGCCGAGGAGTTCGGCGTCTCCGTGGCGTCCGTCGTCCGCAGCCAGGCGCAGGAGATGCGGCTCAGCCGCCGCCGCCGGGCGGAGGCCAGGGCTCAGCAGGTGCCGGTGAAGATCCTCATTCCCCTAATGACCTGCATCCTGCCCGTGCTGTTCGCGATCGTCATGGGTCCTGCCATCGTCTACGCCTACGCCATCAACTGACGCCGCACCCGACCACAACCGAAGACGCCGGCTCGTCCGGTCCCCAGGCACCCCGGACCGCGGTTTCCCTGTTGCCCCGGTCCGGGGCCCTCAGCGGGCCGTCCCCGATCTCCCAATCGGGGGCGGCTCGCCCCTGTGTCGACGTGACACCGCTCACTTGACACTCCTCGAGGGGTTGTCAAGTCACTTGACAGTCGGTACCGTCCTGTCAAGTGATCCACGCCGCACCCCGCCGCAGCGTGACCGGCACCAGGAGGTACCCATGACGCTCTCGACCACGGTCGACGGACGCACCGTCGAGTGGACCGACAAGAAGCGCTACCTGTGGCTCATCGGGGCGATCGTCCCGCTGATCCCGCTCGTCATCTGGGGCGCCGTCGCCGCCACCGGCTGGCACGTGTGGTGGTACTTCGGACCGTTCTTCCTGTTCGTGGTCGTCCCGCTCGTCGACCTGGTCGCCGGGCTCGACCCGAACAACCCGCCGGACGAGCTCATCGATTCCCTCGAGGAGGACCGCTACTACCGCTGGGTCACGTACGCGTTCATCCCGCTGCAGCTCGCCGGATTCCTCTGGGGCTGCTTCCTGCTCGGCGACGGCACGATCTTCGGCTGGGACCCGTTCTCGGCCAGCGTGCTCCCCGGGATCACCGACCCCCTCACCTGGTACGACAAGCTCGGCCTGGCCACCGGCATGGGCATGGTGGCCGGCATCGGCATCAACACCGCGCACGAGCTCGGCCACAAGAAGGAGGAGCACGAGCGCTGGTTCGCCCGCGTCGCCCTCGCCCAGACCTTCTACGGCCACTTCTACATCGAGCACAACCGCGGCCACCACGTCCGCGTCGCCACGCCCGAGGACCCCGCGAGCAGCCGGCTCGGCGAGAACGTGTGGGAGTTCATGCCGCGCACCGTCGTCGGCAGCCTGCGCAGCGCGTGGGAGCTGGAGAAGAAGCGCTTCGGACGCCTCGGCAAGAGCCCGCTCAGCCTCAAGAACGACCTCGTCAACGCCTGGATGTTCAGCGTGCTGCTCTGGGGCTTCGCCCTCGCCGCCTTCGGCTGGCAGCTCCTGCCCTACCTGCTCGTGCAGGCCGTGCTCGGCATCTGGCTGCTCGAGTCGGTCAACTTCCTCGAGCACTACGGCATGAAGCGCCAGAAGCTGGAGTCGGGCCGGTACGAGCGCGTCAACCCCTCGCACAGCTGGAACAGCAACAACATCGGCACCAACGTGCTGCTCTACCACCTGCAGCGCCACAGCGACCACCACGCGAACCCGACGCGTCGCTACCAGGCCCTGCGCGACTTCAAGGAGGCGCCGGTGCTGCCCACCGGCTACGCCGGCATGATCGTCGCCACCTGGATCCCCGCCGTCTGGCGCAAGGTCATGGACGAGCGGGTGTTGGCGCACTACGACGGCGACGTCGAGCGTGCCAACCTGCACCCGCGGATGGCCGAGACCTACCGCGCCCGCTACGGCGACCGTCGCCGCGGCACGCACGAGGCGGTGGCCTGATGGCGCGGTTCATCTGCCCCAACTGCGAGTACGTCTACGACGAGGCCGTCGGCGACCCGCGCGAGGGCTGGCCCGCCGGCACGGCGTTCTCCGACGTCGACCCCGACTGGACCTGCCCCGACTGCGGCGTGCGTGAGCAGGTCGACTTCGTGCCGGAGGCGGAGTTCACGCACAACGACCAGGATGGCGACATCATCAGTGCCGAGACCCGGGCCGCCCAGGCCCGGCAGGCGGAGCAGGGAGCGCAGCAGTGAAGGTCTGGGAGTGTCAGCAGTGCGGGTTCATCTACGACGAGGCGCAGGGCTGGGAGGAGGAAGGATTCCCGCCCGGCACCCGCTGGGAGGACATCCCCGACGACTGGAC
>NZ_LUNF01000143.1:0-6726 GCF_001626145.1 Aeromicrobium sp. REDSEA-S32_B7 | reverse complement strand
GTCTGCGGGTCTACCCGCCGAACCAGCGCGACGCCGTCTTCGTCCCGATGCCCACGAAGGCCTGCGCGCAGACCTCGGCGCAACAGCTCACCGTGCGGCCCGTGGTGCTGCGCGGCTGACGGCGCTCACGCGTCGCGCAGCAGCGTGTCCAGACCGCCCACCACGAACCGCACGAGCCAGTCGTGGCGCATCGCGAGGTCGGGTGCGCCGGGCGTCCCCTCGGTGAGGTACTCGAAGCGACCGGGACCGGCGAAGAGCTGCAGGCTCGAGGAGACCAGCAACAGGTAGGCGTCGAGCACGGCCACCGGTCGGGCGTCGGGGTAGAGGTCCTGGAGCCGGCCGACGAACGTCGCCGCGATCGCGTTGTACTCCTCGGCCACGAGCACCTGCTCCGGCAGGGCCGAGACCGACAGCTGCGCCACGAACCGGAAGTAGTCCGCCCACCCGGGCCGTCCGGCCCGCTCGAGCATGGGCTCGGTGAACGCCCGCACCACGTCCTCCAGCGACCTCGCCGCGGCCAGCCGGGTCCGACGCTCGGCGTTCAGCGGCTCCACCCGGCGCAGCAGCACCGCGCGGAACAGCTCGCGCTTGCCCCCGAAGACCTCACTGACCGTCGCGGTGCGGACGCCGGCGTCGCGGGTGATCTCTCGGACCCCGACCCCCGCGTACCCGGAGCGCGCGAACGACCGCTCGGCGACGTCGAGCAGGACCTCGCGCAGCTCCTCGCGCTGCCGGCGCCGCGGGGCCGGAGAGGCGTCGGCCGTGGTGCGGCTCATGCCGCGAGCACGCGGTGCACGACGTGGCCCACCCCGTCGAGGACGAGCTCGAGCTCGTCGCCCGGGCCGATCCAGCGACCCGTCTCCATGCCGCTGCCACCCGGCAGCGTGCCGGTGGCGAACAGCTCGCCCGGCAGGAGCCGCTCGCTGCGCGACGCGTGCGCGAGCACCTCGCCGAGGCTCCAGCGCATCCCGGCCGTCGAGACCTCCGCGACCACCTCGCCGTTGACGACGACCCGTCCCTGCAGCGCGTCGACATGGGGCAGGACCGCCTCGGCGGTCACGAGCACCTCCGACATCGAGCTGGCGAAGTGCTTGGACTTCTGGGGCCCGAACCCGCTGGCCATCTCTCGACGCTGGACGTCGCGCGCGCTCAGGTCGTTGACCAGCACGAAGCCGCCGATCGCGGCGGTCGCCTCCTCCGGCGTCGCGTCGAGCAGCGGCCGGGCGAGCACGAACCCCAGCTCGAGCTCGTAGTCGAGCGCGCTCGAGTACGACGGCGGCCTGATCTCGGTGCCGCTGGGCACGAAGGTCAGGTGGTTGCCGAGGTAGTAGATCGGCTGCTCCTGCAGCAGCTGGTGGGGGCGGAAAGCCGGGAACGGACGGCGGGTCAGGAGCTCCACGGCGCGGGCGGCGCGGTACTGCGCGGGGTGGAAGCGCCTCACGAGCCCGCGCGACGCGTCGATGGTGTGCTGCTCGAAGAGCATGTAGTCGCGGAAGGAGAGCGGCTGGAACGGCAGCAGCGTGCCAGAGTCGTCCGGTGCTGCGTCCTCCGGCGCTGGGTCGTCCCACGCGCGCCCGAGGACGTCCCAGGGCGTGAGGCTGGCGTCGGCCGGCTCCCACGCGCCGTCGGTGCGTCGTTGCGTGCGCACCTGTCCATCGACGCGGATCCGTCGGACCTGCACGGTCGCCACCACCTTCCGGAACACCTGTTCCGCAGAAGGTACCTCAGCGGCTACAGTGCCGACCAGTCGTCACAGGAGCAGCCATGTCGTCCTCCGGATCCGCCTCGTTCGTCCGTCGTCTGCTGGTGACCACCTGTGCCGCGACACGCACCACGGGCCTCGCGGCGCGGTTCACCGGGACGGCCCCGTTCCTGCCGGCCCTGTTCGTGCTCCGCTACAGCAACATGGGCGGGCTCGACCCGGCGGTCGTCGCGACTCACCTTGCACGGTGCCGGACCTTCGGCGACCGCGGGTGGACGACGTACTGGCACCGCCTCGCCGCCGAGCAGCTGACGGTCGCGGAGTCGGCGCTGGGCCGCGTCGCGGGGACCGACCTGTCCGGTCGGCTCGTCTCCGCGGCCACGTCGGGCGAGGTGGTCCTGCCCGACGTGGCGCTCGGGACGCTCGAGGACGCCGCGGTGCTGATGGCCGACCACGGTCCGCAGCCGACGCCGGACGACGTGTCGCGCGTGGTCGGGACCGGCCGGCCCGAGGTGCTCGACGCGTTCACCGCGCTCGACGCCTGGGTCAAGGCCCTCACCCTCGAGCAGGTGGCGGCGTTCCCGGGCCACACGCCGGGCCGGATGCGCGCGTACTGGCGGAGCCGTCGCCTGTTCGACGCGCTCGTGCCGGTGGTGCCCCCACGTCTCGGCGTCGACGTCCGGCCGGTCGACGTCCCGGTGGACGGCGACGTCGTGCGCGGCTACCTCGTCACCCCGAGGGACGGGGGGCCGCGGCCCGTCGTGCTCGTGACGAACGGGCTCGAGGGGACGGTGCAGGAGCTGCTCCTGCCACTGCTGCGCTACCGGGAGAGCGGGCTCGCCACGTTCGTCATGGAGATGCCGGGCAGCTACGCCTACGGGCAGCCCATGTCGCCGGCCTCGGAGGACGTGTACGGCGCCGTCGTCGACCACCTCGTCCGCGACCCGCGGGTGGAGGGCACGCGGCTCGGGGTCGTCGGTGTCAGCTTCGGCGGCTACTGGGCCGCGCGGCTCGCGGTGGCCGAGCCGCGGCTCACCTGTGCGGTCGCCTGCGGCGCGCCGACCAGCCGCACGTTCCTGCCCGGCAACGCGATCGGTCTGCCGCAGGTGATCCTCGAGGCGCTCAAGGCCGTCACCGGTTCACGTGCCCTGCTCACCATGAGCCACCGGCTCCGCACCCTGTCGCTACGCCGCCGCTACCGCGACGTCCGCGTGCCGCTGCTGGTCGTCAACGGCGACCACGACACGTTGCTGAGCACGCAGGACTCGATCGACCTCGCCGAGCAGGCGCCGGGCGCGAGCCTCCTGCTCTACCCCGACGACGACCACTGCGCGATGGGCCACTACCGCGACTGGCTCGACGCGTCCCAGCAGTGGCTCGTGCGGCACCTGGCTCCGCCCGTTGACGCGCCGGCTCCGGCCGGGGGCGACTGACGCACGACCACCTTCGCGATTTCGCTGCGCCACGGCCGCCGACCGCTCATGCTGGAGGCTCGTCCGCCTGGTGCGAAAAGGGAGATCGCATGGGTGCTTCACGCGCTGCGGCGCGCGGCTGCGTGCTGCTCGTCGTCTCGGTGCTGGCCACGCTGCTCGGTGTCGCGCCCGCGCACGCCGCGCCCGTGGCGTTGTCCGGGAGCGTCGTCGGCACGTCCGGCGCCGGCCTCTCGGGCATCGAGGTGGCTGTCACGACGCGTGCGGGCGTCGCCGTGCAGGAGACGACGACCGACAGCACCGGGGCGTGGTCGGTGCAGGTGGAGCCGGGGACCTACGCGGTCGGGTACGTCGACCCCGAGGGCTGGTGGAAGCCGGAGTTCTGGGACGACCAGACCACGCTCGCCGCCTCGACCGCCCTGACGGTCGGCACGTCGGGCCGTACCGGGGTCGTGGCGCGCCTCGCTCCGTACCCCGTCGTCTCCGGCACCGTCCGCTCTGGCGGTGAGCCCGTCGCCGGAGCCGAGGTGCGTGCCTACGCGAGTGCCAACGAGACCGACTCCGTCCGCGTGGTCACGACCGCCGCCGACGGCACGTGGGCCGTGCCGCTGCCGTCCGGCAGCTACCGGTTCGCGTTCGAGAGCCCCGACCACGTCGTCGAGTACTGGAACGACCGCGCCACCCTGGCTGCGTCGGACCCGGTCACGGTGACGACCGCCGACGTGCCCGGGCGCGACGTCACGCTCACCCCGCTGCCCGTCGCCTCGGGACGGGTGACGGCCGGGGGCGCGGCCGTGCGTCGCCCCGAGGTCACCGTGCTCGTCCGCGACGCCGCCACGGGACTGTGGAGCGAGCAGGAGACCGTCACCGGTGACGCCCAGGGTCGCTGGTCGGTGCGCCTGGCGGCGGGTCGCTACAGCTTCCGGTTCGCCGGCGACGCCCGGTACCGGCCCGAGTTCTGGGCCGACCAGACCCGACGCTCCGACGCCACGCCGGTCGACCTCGGCTCGGCCCCGGTGGTCCTCGACGCCGACCTCGCCGTGCTGCCCACGGCCCGCGGCCTGGTGCGCGACGCGTCGGGCGAGCCGGTCGAGGACGCCGACGTCGTCGCGCTCGACGCCTCAGGCGACGAGGTCGCGCGCGACCGGACCGGGCCCGACGGCGTGTTCGGCGTGCCGCTCGCCCCGGGCGCGTACGGGGTGGAGGTCCGCGCCCGCGGCTACCGCACGTGGACGCGCAGCGTCGTCGACGACCCGCTCCTCGTCGGCCAGCGCGGCGGCGACGTCGGCACCGTCGACCTCGCGCCCGCCCTCGCGATCCGGGGCCGGGTCACGGGGCCGGACGGGTCGCCCGTGCGCACCGACGTCGTCGTCCACGCGCCCCGCGTCGTCGCCGGCCAGACCCGCTGGGTCGTCGCCGACCGCGTCTCGACCGACGCCTCCGGCCGCTGGTCCGCCCCCGTCGTCCCTGGCGACTACCGCCTGCAGGTCGAGGGCACCGACGACCTCGCAGGCGAGTTCTGGGACGACGCCGCCTCGCTCGCGGCGGCGCGCACGGTCACGGTCGGTGACGCCGACGTGCTCGCGCGCGACACCGTCCTGGCGGCCCGGTCGCGCTCCGGCGTCCGCGGCACCGTCACCACCGCGACGGGCGGCGCGCTCGCCGACGTCCGCGTGAGCGCCTCGGTGCTGCGCGACGGCGAGTGGGTCGTGCTCGACGAGACCACCACGGCCGCCGACGGCCGGTACCGGCTGCTCCTGCCCGACGGGACCTACCGCCTGGGCTTCTCGGCGGACCGTCACCGCACGACCTTCGGCCCCGGCTCCGCCACCGTCGGCGCCGCGCCGTCGGTCGTCGTCGCCGGGTCGCTCGTCAGCCGCGACGTCCGGCTCGAGACGGTCAGCGCCCGCGTCCAGGGCACCGTGAGAGGCCCGTCGGGACCGCTCGCAGGGGTCGACGTCCGCGTGCTGCAGGGCGGCAGCGACGACCTGGTGCCCGTCACCTCGGCACGCACCGACTCCGCCGGCCGCTACGAGGTGCAGGTCGACGCAGGGCGGTACGTGCTCGCGTTCGAGGACCCCTCGGGCGACCACCGGGGCGAGTACCTCGCCGGCGCCAGCACCTGGGCTTCGGCGACGCGGGTGGTCGTGGCCGACGGCGCGACGCTCACCGGCCGCGACGTCACCCTCGCCGCGAACCCCCGCCTCGTCGGTCGGGTGCAGACGGCGTCCGGTGCCGGTGTGGGCGACGCGGTGGTCCGTCTCGTCCGCCCGCTGGACGCCTCCGGTGCCGGGGGCGACGTCGTGGCCGAGACCACCACAGACGACACCGGCGCCTACGGACTCGCTGCTCCCGCCGGCACCTACACGGTCGAGGTGGTGCTCGACGGCGACGTCCGCTGGACGCTGTCGTCCCTCGCGCTCGCGACCGGCACCACCACCCGGACGGTGACGCTGGCCGACCAGCGCGCCGTCACCGGCCGGCTCGCAGGGCCCGACGCCCGCCCGGCCGCCGGCGTGGAGGTGCGCGCCTGGCGCTACGACCCCCGCGACGACACCGCCGTCGTGGTCGGCCGCGCGGTCTCCGGCACCGACGGCAGGTACGCGCTCGCCGTGCCGCCCGGCGTCTACCGCGTCGGCTTCCACGGGCTGCCGCTCGGGTACGCGACGACCTTCGCCGGTGGCCCCGACCTCGCCACGGCTCGGGCGGTCCGGGTGGCGTCCACCGACGTCGGCGGCGTCGACGCCACGCTCGCCGCCGCCACCGGAGTGACGGGCAGCATCAGCGACGCCGCGGCGCTCGCCGACGCGCCGCCGGAGCTGGAGGCGGTCTTCCTCCGCTTCGACACCGACGCCGGCCGCTGGGTCGAGCAGGAGCGCACGACCCCTGGCTACGGCGCGTACCAGGTCGAGCTGCCGCCCGGCCGGTACCGGGTCCGGGTCGTCGAGCGGCAGGAGCCCCCGGCACCTGGACGCCCGCCGCGACCGACGTGGCCTACCAGTGGCTGCGCGACGGCACGCCCGTGACCGGCGCCACCGGTCGCAGCTACGTGCCGGGCGCCGTCGACGTCGGACGCGCGGTCGCGGTGCGCGTGGTCGCCTCGCGGGCGGGGTACCGCTCCGCCCTCGCGGTCAGCACGCCCGCCACGGTCGCGCCGGGGACGCTCGCGTCGACCTCCCCGCCCGTCCTCACGAGCGACCCCGTGGTCGGCACCCGCACCACGGCGTCCAGCGGGACGTGGTCGCCGGCCGACGTGACGCTCGCCCGGCAGTGGCTGCGCGACGGCGTCGTCGTCGACGGTGCCACCGGCAGCGAGCACGTGCCCACGGCCGCCGACGTGGGTCACGCGCTCGTCCTGCGCGTGACCGCCTCGGCCCCCGGCTACACCTCGCTCACCGTGGTCTCGCAGCCGCGGACCGTGACCGACCCGCCGCTGACGGCGACCACGCCCCCCGTGCTCACCGGTGACGCGACGACCGGATCGACCCTCGGCAGCACCGAGCCCGTCTGGAGCCGCACGCCGGGCACGACGACCCGGCAGTGGCTGCGCGACGGCCGCCCCGTCGACGGCGCGACGGGCACCACGTACCGGCT
>NZ_LUNF01000142.1:0-9468 GCF_001626145.1 Aeromicrobium sp. REDSEA-S32_B7 | reverse complement strand
CGATGGCGCGGCCGGAGTCGATGACGACGATCTCGTCGGCGAGGACGTCGGCCTCCTCCAGGTACTGCGTGGTGAGCAGCAGGGTGGCACCCGAGCGGACGAGCTCCTGGATGACGCCCCACATCTGCTGCCGCGCGCGGACGTCGAGCCCGGTGGTGGGCTCGTCGAGGATGATCACCGGCGGGGCCGCGACGAGCGCGCCGGCGAGGTCGAGCCGACGTCGCATGCCACCGGAGTAGGTCTTGGAGGGCCGGTCCCCCGCGTCGGCGAGGTCGAAGCGCTCGAGCAGCTCGCGCGCGCGGTCGCGGGCCTGCGTGCGACCCATCCCGTACAGCCGCCCGATCATGTCGAGGTTCTCGAAGCCCGTGAGGTACTCGTCGACCGCGGCGTACTGGCCCGAGAGGCCGATGCGTGCCTTGACGCCCTCGGGGTCGCGCGCGACGTCGACCCCGGCGACCTCGGCGGTGCCGCCGTCGGCCTTGAGCAGGGTCGCGAGGATGCGCACGGCGGTGGTCTTGCCCGCCCCGTTGGGGCCGAGCAGGCCCAGGACGGTGCCCTCGGGCACCGACAGGTCGAGGCCGGACAGCGCCTCGACCCCTTTGTAGCGCTTGACGAGCCCGGTGGCCCGGATCATGTCGGCCATCAACTACCTCTCCGCCCTGTGTTCCGGGATGGAACACCTGGGGACGATCATGCCCTGTCGCGCCGACAGAACTCATCGTCCGAAGGGATGAGATCCGGACCCCCGGGCGAGCTCAGTCCTGGCGGTAGCTGGCGAGGAAGTTGCCGAGGCGCTGGATGGCGTCGCGCAGGTCCTGCGCCCACGGGAGGGTGACGATCCGCAGGTGGTCGGGGTCGGGCCAGTTGAAGCCCGTGCCCTGCGTCAGGAGGATCTTCTCCTTCAGGAGCAGGTCGAGCACGAGCTGCTGGTCGTCGCGGATCTCGTGCACCTCGGGGTCGAGTCGCGGGAACACGTAGAGGGCGCCCTTGGGCTCCACGACGGACACGCCCGGGATGGCGTTGAGCTCCTTGACGGCGGTGTCGCGCTGCTCGACGAGCCGACCGCCGGGCAGCACGAGGTCCTTGATGCTCTGGTACCCGCCGAGCGCCACCTGGATGGCGTTCTGGGCCGGGACGTTGGGGCACAGGCGCATCGACGCGAGCAGCGTGATGCCCTCGAGGTAGTCGCGCGCGCCCTCCAGCGGTCCGGTGACGACGAGCCAGGCGGCGCGGTAGCCGCACACGCGGTAGGCCTTGGACAGGCCGTTGAAGGTCAGCGTGAGGACGTCGGGCGCGAGCGTCGCGAGCGAGACGTGCTCGGCGTCGTCGTAGAGGATCTTGTCGTAGATCTCGTCGGACATGAGGACGAGCCCGTGCCGGCGCGCGAGGTCGGCGATGCCGGCGAGCGTCTCCCGCGAGTAGACCGCGCCCGTCGGGTTGTTCGGGTTGATGACGACGATGACCTTCGTGCGCTCGGTGATCTTGGACTCGAGGTCCTCCAGGTCGGGGTTCCACTCGTTCTGCTCGTCGCACCGGTAGTGCACGGGCGTGCCGCCGGCCAGGTTGGTCACGGCCGTCCAGAGCGGGTAGTCCGGGATGGGGATGAGCACCTCGTCGCCGTTGTCGAGCAGCGCCTGCAGGGCCATCTGGATGAGCTCGGAGACGCCGTTGCCGATCCACACGTCGTCGACGTCGAGCGCGGGGAAGCCGTCGACCAGCTGGTAGTGGTGCACGACGGCGCGGCGAGCCGACTGGATGCCACGGGAGTCGGAGTAGCCGGCGGAGTCGGGCAGGGCGGCGATGACGTCCTGCAGGATCTCCGCAGGCGCGTCGAACCCGAACGGCTGCGGGTTGCCGATGTTGAGCTTGAGGATCCGGTGCCCCTCGGCCTCCAGGGCGGCGGCGCGGGCACTCACGGGTCCGCGGATGTCGTAGAGGACGTCCCTCAGCTTCTCGGACTGGCGCACACGCTGGCTGGGCATGCCGTCATCCTCCCAGACGCCCCTCCCCTCCCCACTGAGTGTGACGCTCCCTCCCCCTGAGCGTGACGTTTGCGGGCCAGAACCCGAGGAATCGGCCCGCAAACGTCACGCTCAGCGGGGTGTGGACGGCGGGATGACCGCGTGCGCCGTCGACGCGACGGTGGGGCCATGCACGCACGTCGCACCGCGCACCACCTTCGGGCCGGCCTCACCCCCGACGTGGCGCGGGGGCCGGCGATGGAGCGCCGCGCCCACGGCCTGCTCAGGGCGACCGGTCTGGACGCTCCCGCGCACCTGCAGCGCGTCGACGACGCCGTCGGGCTCCTCCTCCCCGGCACGGCGCTCGGGGGCTGGGCCTCGCTGCTCCTCCAGGGCAACAACTGGTTCGACGGGCGGACCGGCGACGGGGTGCGACCAGCGCTCGTCCACTGTTCGCCCGGCACCCAGCTCCGACGTCGCGAGGTGATCACGCCGTTTCGCGGACGGGTCCTCGCCGAGGAGCTCACTGTCGTCGACGTCGGTGAACATGTCGCCGTGACGACACTCGCTCGAGCCGCCTTCGACGAGGCCCGGATCGCACCGGACCTGCGGGCCGCCGTCGTCGCGATCGACATGGCGGTGAGCACCACGCACCGTCGACCCCGTACGACGCTTGACGCCGTACGTCGGGTCGAGGCTCGTCACGTCAAGGTCCGCGGCGTCGTGCAGGTCCGCAAGGCCCTGTCCCTCGCGTCCGAACGCTCAGCGAGTCCGGCCGAGACCCGCACCCGGCTCGTCGCCCAGCTCGACGCAGGTCTGACCGGCCTTCGAGTGAACGCTCCGCTCTTCGACCTCGACGGCGTGCTGCTCGGGGTCGCCGACCTCGTCGACCCCGAGACCGGGCTGGTGATCGAGACCGACGGAGCAGGGCACCGTGAGATCGAGCAGCACACGCTCGACAACCGTCGCGAGGAGGCCTTCGAGCGCGCCGGGTGCGTGGTCGTGCGCGCCACGGCCCTCGATCATCGCGATCGGTGGGGCTTGAGCGCGCGCATCGTCCGGGGCCGGCTCGACGCCGCCCGGACGTCTCGACGTCGCTGGACGCTCGACCCTCCCCCGTGGTGGTCCACCTGGCCCGGCGCCCGACCCTGGCACTGACCCGCTGAGTGTGACGTTTGCGGGCCGCGGAGCGCTGAGCCACCCCGCAAACGTCACGCTCAGGGGGTGGGTGGGTCAGTGGGCGTCGCGGACGACGTCGAGGGCGTGGGCGAGGTCGGACGGGTAGGGGCTCTCGAAGTCGACGCGCTCGCCGGTGGTGGGGTGGTCGAAGCCGAGGTGGACGGCGTGCAGCCACTGCCGGTCCAGCCCGACCCGGGCCGCGAGCGTCGGGTCGGCGCCGTACTGCAGGTCGCCGACGCACGGGTGGTGCAGCGCGCTCATGTGCACGCGGATCTGGTGCGTGCGACCCGTCTCGAGCTTGATGGTCAGCAGCGACGCGAACCGGTGCGCCTCGAGCGTGTCGTAGTGCGTGACGCTGGGCCGGCCGTCGGCGCGCACCGTGAACTTGAAGTCGTGCTTCGGGTGCCGGGCGATGGGGGCATCGATCGTGCCGGTGTGCGGGTCGGGGTGGCCCTGTACGAGCGAGTGATACGTCTTCTCGACCGTGCGGTCGCGGAAGGCCTGCTTGAGGACGCTGTACGCCCGCTCGGACTTCGCGATCGTCATGAGCCCGCTCGTGCCGACGTCGAGGCGCTGCACGATGCCCTGCCGCTCGGGCGCGCCCGACGTGGAGATGCGGACCCCGGCGCCGGCCAGGTGCCCGACGACCGTGGGTCCCTCCCACCCGACGCTGGGGTGGGCGGCGACGCCGACGGGCTTGTCGACGACGACGATGTCGTCGTCCTGGTAGACGATGCTCATGCCCTCGACCTGCTCGGCGACGACGGTCGCGACGCGGGGCGCGGGGATCGTGGCCTCGAGCAGCGAGCCGGGCTCGACGCGCTCGGACTTCTGCGGCACCTGCCCGTCGAGGAGCACGTGGCCCTCGGCGACCAGCTCGCTCGCGCGGGTGCGCGAGAGTCCCAGCAGACGCGCCAGGGCGGAGTCGACGCGCTCGCCGGCGAGACCCTCGGGCACCGCGATGACCCGGTGCTCCTGCCCGACCCCGGCGCTCATGCGCGGTCCTTCGCGCCGGACTCGTCGGCCTCGGCGCGGGTGCCGTCGATGCCGACGCCCTGCCAGGTGCGGATGACGACGAGGACGGCCGCGACGGTCAGGTAGATGTCGGCGACGTTCCCGACGAAGAACCCGCCGTAGTCGATGAAGTCGACGACGTGGCCGCGGAAGGGTCCGGGCTCACGGAAGACGCGGTCGGTGAGGTTGCCGAGCGCACCGGCCAGCAGCAGCACCAGCGCGACGGTCCAGACCCGGTCGCGCAGCCGGGCCGCGAGCCGCACGACCGCGACGCAGACCGCGATCGCGACAACGCTGAGCAGCACCGTCATGGAGGCGCCCATGCCGAACGCCGCACCGGGGTTGCGCAGGAACGTCAGCTCGAGGACGCCCGGCACGAGACGGATCGGCTCGGCGCGGTCGGCGAGCCGGTCGACGGCGAGCACCTTGGTGAGCTGGTCGACGACCCAGGCGGCGGCGACGACGGCGAGGAACAGCGGCACGACCCGGCGACGGGGCGTGGGCACGGAGGCCGCTTCGGAGGATTCAGGCATCGCCGTCATCGTCCCACGTGGGCCCACGCGCAGGGTCAGCGACGCTCCTCGCGCTGCTTGCACGACTTGCAGAGCGTGGCACGCGGGAAGGCCTGCAGGCGCAGCTTGCCGATCGGCTCGCCGCACGTCTCGCAGGCCCCGTAGGTGCCCTTGCCGAGCCGGTCGAGCGCCTTCTCGGTCTGCAGCAGGAGCACGCGCTGGTTCGCGGCGAGCGACATCTCCGCGTCGCGCTCGAGGCTCGTGGAGCCGACATCGGCCTGGTCGTTCCCGGCGCCGTCGACGCCGTCGCGCAGCAGGTCCTGCAGCTCCTTGGCGGAGAGGTCGAGCTCCTTGCGGAGCCGGACGAGGTCGTCCTCCAGCTCGGCGCGGACGGCCGCGGTCTCGTCGGAGGTCCAGGGATCCTCGTCGCCCCGCACGGCCAGGGTGGTCTCGGTCATGCGGGAACAGTAGACCCGGGCCCCTGGCGACACAACTTCGCCCAGGGCACGGTCGGGCCGGCGGGCGGAGTACGCTGTCACCAGCAGCGTCCGAGCCGTCATCAGCGGCGAGCTTCCGGAAGAACGGGCCTCCCCCGAGGCCTCAGTAGAACCGGACGGGTGGCCCGTCACAGCCGTTCGACGAGTGGTCGCGGTCGGCAGGTCCGACGGCGGCAACCGAGGTGGTACCGCGGTCCTCCCCAGGGTCGTCCTCGAGGCAGAGAACGACCCTCCAGGAGCAGCCGCATGACGTACCCCAAGGCGCAGACGGGCCTCGACCAGCCCGCCGGCGACGTCCCCTCCACGCCGCGCTTCCCCGACATCGAGGAGCGCGTCCTGGCGTACTGGAAGGACGACGGCACCTTCCGCGCGAGCGTCGACGCCCGCGACCCCGGCGACGACGGTTCGAACGAGTTCGTCTTCTACGACGGTCCCCCGTTCGCCAACGGCCTGCCCCACTACGGGCACCTGCTGACCGGCTACGTGAAGGACCTCGTGCCCCGCTACCAGACGATGCGCGGCCGCCGGGTCGAGCGTCGGTTCGGCTGGGACACGCACGGGCTGCCGGCCGAGCTCGAGGCGATGCGGCTCAACGGCATCAAGACGACCGACGAGATCGTCGCAATGGGCATCGACCGGTTCAACGAGGCGTGCCGCGCGTCGGTGCTGAAGTACACCGGCGAGTGGGAGGCGTACGTGACGCGCCAGGCCCGCTGGGTCGACTTCGAGCACGACTACCGCACGCTGAACCCGGAGTACATGGAGTCGGTCATCTGGGCGTTCAAGCAGCTGCACGAGAAGGGCCTCGTGTACGAGGACTTCAGGGTGCTGCCCTACTGCTGGAACGACGAGACGCCGCTGTCGAACCACGAGCTGCGGATGGACGACGACGTCTACCAGAACCGTCAGGACCCGGCGGTCACCGTCGGCTTCGAGATCACGACGCCGGGCCAGCTGCAGGGCGCCCGCCTGATGATCTGGACGACGACGCCGTGGACGCTGCCGTCGAACCTCGCGGTCATGGTCGGGACCGGCATCGACTACGTGGCCGTCGACCACGGCGGCACCTCCCTGGTGATGGCCGAGGCCCGCCTCGGTGCGTACGCGCGCGAGCTCGGCGACGAGCCCGCCGTCGTGTGGCGCGGCACGGGGGCCGACCTGGTCGGCCTGGTCTACGCGCCGCCGTTCTCCTACTACGCCGACCACGAGAACGCGTTCCGCGTGGTCGCGGCCGACGAGGCCGTCACGACCACCGACGGCACCGGCCTGGTGCACAGCGCCGGCGCGTTCGGCGAGGTCGACAAGGAGGTCACCGACCGTGAGGGCATCGCGCCCGTCATGCCCGTGGCGAAGGACGGTCGGTTCACGGAGCCGGTCAGCCACTACGCCGGCATGCAGGTCTTCGACGCGAACCCGCACGTGATCGACGACCTCAAGAACGGCACGGGCGCGGTCACGTCGGGCACGCTGCTGCTGCGGCGCGAGACGTACGACCACTCCTACCCGCACTGCTGGCGCTGCCGTCAGCCCTTGATCTACAAGGGCGTCGAGTCGTGGTTCGTCCGCGTGACGGCGTTCAAGGACCGCATGGTCGAGCTGAACCAGCAGATCCGCTGGGTGCCCGACCACATCCGCGACGGCCAGTTCGGCAAGTGGCTGGAGAACGCGCGCGACTGGTCGATCACCCGCAACCGGTTCTGGGGCTCCCCCGTGCCGGTGTGGAAGAGCGACGACCCCGCGTACCCGCGGATCGACGTGTACGGCTCGTTCGAGGAGATCGAGCGCGACTTCGGCACGCTGCCGCTGAAGGACGGCGTGCCCGACCTGCACCGTCCGTACGTCGACGACCTGGTGCGTCCGAACCCCGACGACCCGACCGGGACGTCGATGATGCGCCGCGTGCCCGACGTGCTCGACGTCTGGTTCGACTCCGGGTCGATGTCGTTCGCGCAGAACCACTACCCGTTCGAGAACGGCGAGTGGTTCGAGGGACACTTCCCGGCCGACTTCATCGTCGAGTACATCGGCCAGACGCGCGGCTGGTTCTACACGCTGCACGTGCTGGCGACGGCGCTGTTCGACCGGCCCGCGTTCGAGACGTGCGTCAGCCACGGCATCGTCCTCGGCTCCGACGGCAACAAGATGAGCAAGTCGCTGCGCAACTACCCGGACGTCTCGGAGGTCTTCGACCGCGACGGCGCCGACGCGATGCGCTGGTTCCTCATGGCGTCGCCGATCCTGCGCGGCGGCAACCTGGTGGTCACCGAGCAGGGCATCCGCGACAGCGTGCGCCAGGTGATGATCCCGCTGTGGAACAGCTGGGCGTTCCTGGGGCTGTACGCGAACGCGGCCGAGTACGACGCGCGTCCGCTGGAGGCGGCTCCGGCCGACCCGCTCGACCGGTACGTGGTGGCAAAGCTGGGCCGCTGGGTGCGCGAGATGACGACCTACCTCGACGACTACGCCATCGCCGAGGCCTGCGAGTCGACGCGCGACTTCCTCGACGTCCTGACGAACTGGTACATCCGGCGCTCCCGCGAGCGGTTCTGGCTGTCGGACGCCGAGGGCGAGCTCACCGACGAGCAGCGCGCGCCGTTCGACACCCTCTACACCGTGCTCGAGACGGTGTGCCGCGTCGTCGCGCCGCTGCTGCCGCTGGTCAGCGAGGAGATCTGGCGTGGCCTCACCGGCGGGCGCTCGGTGCACCTGACCGACTGGCCCGACGCCGACGCGTTCGTCGTCGACGACGCCCTCGTCGAGGCGATGGACCAGGTGCGTGAGGTCTGCTCCGCCGGCTCGGCGTTGCGCAAGGCGGCGGCCCTGCGCGTGCGGCTGCCGCTGCCCCTGCTCGAGGTCGCCGTGCCCGACCCTGCTGCCCTGTCGGGATTCGAGGAGGTCGTCGCCCGCGAGCTGAACGTGCGGGAGGTCCGCTTCGTCGCGGCCGACTCCGAGGAGGCCGCCGCGCACGGGCTGACGTCGCGCCTGACCGTGCACGCCCGCGTCGCCGGTCCGCGCCTCGGCAAGGACGTGCAGCAGGCGATCAAGGGGTCCAAGTCGGGCGACTGGTCGGTGGCCGACGACGGCACGGTCACGTCCGGCGGCATCGCGCTGCAGGAGGGCGAGTTCACCCTCGAGCAGGTGGCGGGCGCGTCCGGCGGCACCGAGATCGCGGTGCTCCCCCGCGGCGGCTTCGTCGCGCTCGACACCACCGTGACGCCCGAGCTCGAGGCCGAGGGCCTGGCCCGCGACGTCGTGCGCGGCGTCCAGCAGGCCCGACGCGACGCCGGCCTGTCGGTTTCGGACCGGATCGTCCTGCACGTCGACGGCGACGCCGCCGTCCTCGACGCGGTCCGCATCCACGAGGCGCTGGTCGCAGGCGAGACGCTCGCGACGTCGGTGCACCTGGGCGACCTCCCCGAGGGCACAAGCATCGACGTCACCGGCGCCAGCGCCCGCGTCGCCGTGGCCAGGGCCTGACGTTTCTGCACGCGGTGGGGAGATTCCCAGGTCGACCTGGGAATCTCCCCACCAGGCGCGGGAATCTCCTCCCAGCACGGCTTGCTCTCCGTGCGTCGCTGAGTTCTCCGTGCTCCGGGGAGGTTCCCAGGTCGACCTGGGAATCTCCGGCCGAGAAGACGACGAAGGCCCCCACCAGACGGTGGGGGCCTTCGTCGTGCTGGACTCAGAGCGAGGCGTTGCTGTCCTCGTCGCCGAGCAGGGAGCGCAGGCGGCGGGGCGACCCGTCGTTCTGGCCCTGGTTGGCGGCAGCCGGGGTGTTCTCGTTCGCGGCGAGCTGGTCGAGCTGGCTCTGGAAGTAGTTCTTGAGCCGGGCCCGGTACTCGCGCTCGTAGGCCCGCAGGTGCTCGACCTCGCGCTGGAGCTCGTAGCGCTCCCGCTCGATGGCGGCGACGGCCTGCTGGCGGCGCTCGTTGGTCTCCTCGTCGAGCTTCTGCGCGCGGATGCGGGCGTCGGTCTCGAGGCGGTCGGCCTTGCCGCGCGACTCGTTGGTGAGGCGCTCGGCCTTGGTGCGGGCCTCACCGATGATCTTGTCGGCCTGGTCCTTGGCGTCCTCGACGAGCTCGTCGGCGTTGCGCGTGGCGATCTCGAGCAGACGCGCGGCGGCGTTGGAGGCGAAATAGGCAAAGAAGCGCGGGTGCTGCCAATGGGTGATGCCGGGCATCACCTTCTGCTCAAAATCGGCAAAGATCGCCTCCATCCCCTCGCCGTGCTCTGGCGGGGTTTCGGGCAGGGCGTTCAGCATATCGCCGGGTTTCGTCTGCGCGCGCACCGGGCGCTCGCCCACGG
>NZ_LUNF01000141.1:0-12902 GCF_001626145.1 Aeromicrobium sp. REDSEA-S32_B7 | reverse complement strand
GGCCTGCCCGGTCTGTGCCTGCTCGTGAGCCACGCCGAGGTCGGCAGTCCCGCACGCGAGCGGCTCGACGCCGTGGCCTCGACCACCGACGGCTTCGAGCTCAGTCGCGTCGACCTCGAGCAGCGGCGCGAGGGCGACGTGCTCGGTGCCTCCCAGTCCGGGTTCACCTCCAGCCTGCGCGACCTGCGGGTCCTCCGCGACGAGAAGACGATCCTGCACGCCCGCGAGGTCTCCTCACGGGTCCTGGACGAGGACCCCGACCTCGAGGCCGAGCCCGACCTCGCCGCGTTCGCGACGTTCTCCGCCCTCGCCGAGCGGCACGGAGCCGACTGGCGCGAGTGGCCGGAGGAGCTGCGCGACCCGACGTCGGACGCCGTGGCACGCAGCCGCGCCGACCTCGCCGACCGCGTTGCGTTCCACGCGTGGCTGCAGCACCTGTGCCGCGAGCAGCTCGACACCGCCCGCGACGCCGCGCACGACGCCGGCATGGCCGTCGGCCTCGTCCACGACCTGCCCGTGGGCGTGCACCCGGGCGGCGCCGACGCGTGGGCGCTGCAGGACGTGTTCGCCTCCGACGTCCGCGTGGGCTGCCCCGCCGACGCGTTCAACCCGCTCGGCCAGGACTGGGGCCTGCCGCCCTGGCGGCCCGACCGCCTGCTCGAGACGGGCTACGCCCCGTTCCGCGACGTGGTGCGCAGCGTGCTGCGCCACGGCGACGGCATCCGCGTCGACCACGTCGCCGGGCTGTGGCGGCTGTGGTGGATCCCGCCGGGAGAGCCGGCCCACCGCGGCGCCTACGTGCACTACGACGCCGACGTGATGCTCGCGGTGCTGCTGCTCGAGGCCACCCGCGCCGGCGCCGTCGTGGTCGGCGAGGACCTCGGGACCGTCGAGGACGTCGTCACGACGACCATGCACGAGCGCGGGCTGCTCAGCTCGGCCGTGCTCTGGTTCGAGCGCGACTGGGACGCCCCCGGGCAGCCGCACGTCCCGCCCCGCGCGTGGGAGCCGGAGACGATGGCGAGCATCAGTACGCACGACCTCCCGACCGTCGAGGGGTGGCTGCGCGACGAGCGCATCCGCGTGCAGGCCGACCTCGACCTCCTCGGCGAGCCCGTCGAGGACGCGCTCGCCACCGCCGCGTCCGACCGCGAGGCGTTGCTCGCGCTGCTGCGCGAGGAGGGCATCGACACCGACGACCTGCTCGTCGCGCTGCACGCCGTCATCGCGCCGGCGGCCTCGCGGCTCGTGCTCAGCTCGCCCGCCGACGCCGTGGGGCAGGTGCGCCAGCCGAACCTGCCCGGCACGGTCGACGAGTACCCGAACTGGCGGGTGCGCCTGCCCGTCGACCTCGACGCGTTCTTCGACCACGACCGGGTACGAGCAGCGGTGGCGCCCCTGCGAGCCGCCCGGCCGACCCCCTGACCCGCTCCATCCCCCCAAACGAGGAGACCCCCGTGCGCACCTGGCCCGGATCGCCCTACCCGCTCGGCGCCACGTACGACGGCACCGGCACCAACTTCGCGCTGTTCTCCGAGGTCGCCGACCACGTGGAGCTCTGCCTCTTCGACGAGTCCGGCACCGAGACCCGCGTCCGCCTGGAGGAGGTCGACGGCTTCGTGCACCACGGGTTCCTGCCCGGCATCGGTCCGGGCGAGCGCTACGGCTACCGGGTGCACGGCCCCTGGGACCCCGAGCAGGGCCTGCGCTGCAACCCGCAGAAGCTGCTCATCGACCCCTACGCCAAGGCCGTCCAGGGCCAGCCCGACTGGGACCCGTCCCTCTTCGCCTACGAGATGGGCTCGCCCGAGGAGCCGAACGACGACGACTCCGCGGGTCACGTGCCGTTCTCGCTCGTCGTCGACCCGTACTTCGACTGGGCCGACGACCGGCTGCCGCACCACCCGTACCACCGGACGATCGTGTACGAGGCGCACGTACGAGGCCTGACGATGACGCACCCCGACGTGCCCGAGGAGCTGCGCGGCACGTACGCCGCCCTCGCGCACCCGGCGATCGTCGAGCACCTGACCGGACTCGGGGTGACGGCGATCGAGCTGCTCCCGGTGCACCAGTTCGTCACCGACCACTACCTCGTCGAGAAGGACCTGACGAACTACTGGGGCTACAACACGATCGGCTTCTTCGCCCCGCACGACGCCTACGCCTCGCACCCCGGACGTCAGGTGCAGGAGTTCAAGGGCATGGTGCGCGAGCTGCACGCGGCCGGCATCGAAGTGATCCTCGACGTCGTCTACAACCACACGGCGGAGGGGAACCACCTCGGCCCGACGCTCTCGATGCGCGGCATCGACAACCAGGCGTACTACCGGCTCGTCGAGGACGACCCGCAGCACTACATGGACTACACCGGCACGGGCAACTCGCTGAACGTGCGCCACCCCAGCCCGCTGCAGCTCATCATGGACTCGCTGCGCTACTGGGTGACCGAGATGCACGTCGACGGGTTCCGCTTCGACCTCGCCGCCACGCTCGCGCGCGAGTTCTACGACGTCGACAAGCTCGCGACGTTCTTCGAGCTCGTGCAGCAGGACCCGGTGGTCAGCCAGGTCAAGCTCATCGCCGAGCCGTGGGACGTCGGCCCGGGCGGCTACCAGGTAGGCAACTTCCCGCCGCTCTGGACCGAGTGGAACGGCCTGTACCGCGACACCGTCCGCGACTTCTGGCGCGGCGAGCCGGCGACGCTCGGCGAGTTCGCGTCGCGCATCAGCGGCTCCTCGGACCTGTACCAGGACACCGGCCGCCGGCCCTACGCGTCGATCAACTTCGTCACCGCCCACGACGGGTTCACGCTCGACGACCTCGTCTCCTACGAGCAGAAGCACAACGAGGCCAACGGCGAGGACGGCCGCGACGGCGCCGACGACAACCGCTCCTGGAACTGCGGCGTCGAGGGGCCGACCGACGACCCCGAGGTGCTCGACCTGCGCCGCCGCCAACGTCGCAACTTCCTGGCGACGCTGCTGCTCTCGCAGGGCGTGCCGATGGTGCTGCACGGCGACGAGCTCGGCCGGTCCCAGGGCGGCAACAACAACGTCTACTGCCAGGACAACGAGACGTCCTGGGTCGACTGGGACCTCGACGAGCACGAGCACGCCCTGCTCGGCTTCACGTCGGCGCTCGCGGCGTTCCGCACGGCGCACCCCGTGTTCCGTCGGCGTCGCTTCTTCCAGGGCAAGCCGGTCCGCAGGGCCGACGAGCTGCGCGACATCGCATGGTTCACGCCGGCCGGGGAGGAGATGACCGACGAGAACTGGGACGACGACTTCGGCCGGGCGATCGCCGTGTTCCTCAACGGCCGGGCGATCGACGAGCGCGACGAGCGCGGGGAGCGGGTCGTCGACGACTCCTTCCTGCTCGCCTTCAACGCCCACCACGAGGACATCACGTTCACCGTCCCCGACGGCGAGTACGCGAGCACGTGGGCCCTCGTCGTCGACACGGCCACCGGCAGCGTGCACGAGCCCGGCGACGAGCTCGTGGCCGGTGGGGCGACGCTCGACGTGACGGCCCGCTCGCTCGTGGTGCTGCAGCGGGTCGAGTCGTGAGCGCACCCAGCTCGACGTACCGCCTGCAGCTGCGGCCAGGGTTCGGCTTCGCCGAGGCGCAGGCCCTCGTGCCCTACCTGCGCGACCTCGGCGTCGGCGCGGTGTACGTCTCGCCCGTGCTCGACGCGACGCCCGGCTCGACGCACGGCTACGACGTCACCGACCCCACGCAGGCCCGCCCCGAGCTGGGTGGCCCGGAGGGCTGGGACGCGTTCACGGCGACGGTGCGCGAGGCGGGGCTCGGCCTCGTCGTCGACGTCGTGCCGAACCACATGTCGGTCGAGGTGCCCCGCGCGAACCCGTGGTGGTGGTCGGTGCTGGCCGAGGGCGAGGCGTCGCCGTGGGCGGGCCACTTCGACGTCGACTGGTCGCGCGGTCGCTTGCTCGTGCCGGTGCTCGGTGACGACGCCGACGTCGCCGAGCTGGCGCTCGACGGCGACGAGCTGACGTACGACGACCACCGCTTCCCGATCGACGCCGGCACGCTGGCCGACCCGTCGTTCGCCTCGATGACGCCGCAGCAGGTGCACGACCGCCAGCACTACGAGCTGGTCGGCTGGCGACGGGGCGGGGCGGAGCTGAACTACCGACGCTTCTTCGACATCACGACCCTGGCGGCCGTGCGGGTGGAGGACGAGCAGGTCTTCGACGACACGCACCGCGAGGTGCTGCGCTGGGTCGAGGAAGGGCGGGTCACGGGTCTGCGCATCGACCACCCCGACGGGCTCTCCGACCCGGGCGGCTACCTGCGCCGGCTGCACGAGGCCGCCCCCGACGCGTGGCTGGTGGTCGAGAAGATCCTGCACCCGGGCGAGGAGCTGCCGACGACCTGGCCGGTCGACGGCACCACCGGCTACGACGCGATGCGCGAGGTCGCCGGTGTGCTGCTCGACCGTGGCGGGAACGGGCGGGGCGGCGAGGCGCCCTGGCAGACGCTCACCGAGCGGCTCGGCGCGCCCGCCGACTACGCGGCGGTCGAGGAGGACGCCCGACGCATGGTCACCCGGAAGGTGCTCGTGGCCGAGGTGCGTCGTATCGCTGCCCTGGTGCGCGACGTCCACCAGGACGCCGCGCGGACCGCCGTGGCCGAGACGATGGTCGCGTTCGGCGTGTACCGGTCCTACCTGCCCGAGGCGGGACGCGAGGCGTGGGACGCAGCGATCGAGCGCGCGCGCACGCGTCGGCCCGACGTCGACCCGGCCATCCGCGCCCTCGACGCGCAGGTGACCGAGGAGCCCACCGGCGAGCTCGCGACCCGCATCCAGCAGACGTCGGGGATGGTCGTCGCCAAGGGGACCGAGGACACCACCTTCTACCGCTTCACCCGCTTCGCGGCGCTCAACGAGGTCGGCGGCTCCCCGGACGTCTGGGGCGTCGACGTCGACGGCTTCCACGCGCTGGCCGCGGCGCGCGAGGCCGACCACCCGACGGCCATGACCGCCCTGACGACGCACGACACGAAGCGGTCCGAGGACACCCGTGCGCGGATGCTGACGCTCGCCGAGCTGGGCGAGGAGGTCACGTCGACGGTCGCGGACTGGTCGGCGCGCTGCGGCATCGACGAGCCCGCGCTCGACCTGCTCGCGTGGCAGACGCTGCTCGGCGCCTGGCCGATCAGCGACGAGCGGCTGTCGGACTACCTGCTGAAGGCCGCACGCGAGTCGAAGGTCCGGACCACGTGGACCGAGACCGACGAGGCGTTCGAGGAGTCCGTCGCGGCGTGGCCGGCGCGCGTGCGGGCCGAGCTCGGTCCGCAGGTGCAGGCGCTGGTGGGGCGGGTCCAGGCGTTCGGCTGGACGGTGTCGCTGTCGCAGAAGCTGCTGCAGCTGGCCGGCCCGGGCGTCCCCGACGTCTACCAGGGCACGGAGGGCTGGGACTTCTCGCTGGTCGACCCTGACAACCGTCGCCCCGTCGACCACGAGGCGTTCCGCACCCTGCTGCGTCGCCTCGACGACGGCTGGCTGCCGCACGTCGACGCGTCCGGTGCCGCGAAGACGTCGCTCGTGCGTCGGGTGCTGACCCTGCGTCGCGACCGGCCGGAGCTGTTCCGCGGGTACACGCCGCTGGCGGCCTCGGGCGAGGCCGCCGACCACGCCGTCGCATTCGGTCGCAGCGACGACCTGGTCGCCGTCGCGACCCGCCTCCCGGTCGGGCTCGAGCATCGCGGCGGCTGGGGCGGGACCACCCTGCCGCTCGGCTCCGGGACGTGGACCGACGCCCTCACCGGCGAGAGATTCGACGGCGGCGACGTCCGGCTCGCCGACCTCCTCGCCACCTACCCCGTCGCCCTGCTCACCCGCCCCCCGCTGGTCGAGTAGCGGCCACGCTGGGGGCACCTCCCGCTTGCGGGGGCGGAACGAGCGACGTGGCCGCGTATCGAGACCACCCGGTAACGGCTCAGCGCAAGGCGGCCCACGCTGATCCGCCGAGACTGGTCTCGATACGTCTCCGCCACGCTCGTTCCTCGCGGGCGTCGACTACTCGACCAGCGAGGTGCTCGGCCGGGTCGCGCGACGGCGCAGCGCGCCTAGGCTCGGAGCATGGAGTTCAGGTACCTCGGGAACAGCGGCCTCAAGGTCAGCGAGATCATCTACGGCAACTGGCTGACCCATGGGTCGCAGGTCGAGAACGACGCAGCCACGGCATGCGTGCGAGCCGCGCTCGACGCCGGCATCACGACGTTCGACACCGCCGACGTGTACGCCAACGGCAAGGCCGAGAGCGTGCTCGGCGAGGCGCTGAAGGGCGAGCGCCGCGCGTCGCTGGAGATCCTCACGAAGGTCTACTGGCCCACCGGCCCCGGCGGACCCAACGACACCGGACTCTCCCGCAAGCACATCATGGAGTCGATCGACGGCTCGCTGCAGCGGCTCCAGACCGACTACGTCGACCTCTACCAGGCGCACCGCTACGACCACGAGACGCCGCTGGAGGAGACGATGCAGGCGTTCGCCGACGTCGTCCGCGCCGGCAAGGCGCACTACATCGGCGTCAGCGAGTGGACCGCCGACCAGATCCGCGCCGGGCAGGAGCTCGCCCGCGACCTCGGCTTCCGGCTCGTCTCGAACCAGCCGCAGTACTCGATGCTCTGGCGCGTCATCGAGGGCGAGGTCGTGCCCGCGAGCCGCGAGCTGGGGCTGTCGCAGATCGTGTGGTCGCCGATCGCGCAGGGTGTGCTCACCGGCAAGTACGAGCCCGGCGCCGCGCCGCCCGAGGGCAGCCGCGCGACCGACGAGAAGGGCGGCGCCGACATGATCAAGCGCTTCCTGGACGACGAGGTGCTCACCGCCGTGCAGGGGCTGCGCCCGGTCGCCGACGACCTCGGCATCACGATGGCCCAGCTCGCCATCGCCTGGGTGCTCGCGCACGACGACGTGGCCGGCGCGATCGTCGGCGCCTCGCGCCCGGAACAGGTCGAGTCGAATGCCGCCGCGAGCGGGATCACCCTGGACGACGACGTGCTCGCGAGGATCGACGAGGTGCTGGGCAGCATCCCGACGACCGACCCGAGCAAGACGGCGTCGCCGCCCACGCGGGTGGTCTGAGCGTGGCCGTCACCCTCTGGGCCCCCGACCACGACCGCGTCCGCGTGCGGATCGACGGCGTCGAGCACCGCATGCAGGCGTGGGAGCCGGGCGAGGCGCGCTCGGGGTGGTGGTGGCACGACGTCGACGTCGCGCCCGGCACCGACTACGCGTTCCTGCTGGGCGACGACGACACGCCGCTGCCCGACCCCCGTTCGGTCTGGCAGCCGCAGGGCGTGCACGCGGCGTCGCGCACCTACGACCACGACGCGTTCGCGTGGACCGACGACGCCTGGGAGGGCCGCGCCCTGCGCGGTGCCGTGGTCTACGAGCTGCACGTCGGCACGTTCACGCCCGGCCGGACGTTCGACGCCGCCGTCGAGCGGCTCGACCACCTCGTCGACCTCGGCGTCGACCTGGTGGAGGTGCTGCCGGTCAACAGCTTCGACGGCCCGTACGGCTGGGGCTACGACGGCGTCCTGTGGGGTGCGGTGCACGAGCCGTACGGCGGACCCGACGGGTTCAAGCGTTTCGTCGACGCCTGCCACGCACGGGGCCTCGGCGTCGTGCTCGACGTCGTCTACAACCACCTCGGGCCCTCGGGGGCCTACCTCGACCGCTTCGGTCCGTACTTCGCCGGCGAGAACGACTGGGGCCCGGGCCTCAACCTCGACGGCGAGGGCTCCGACGAGGTGCGGCGCTACGTGCTCGACAACGCGATCTCGTGGTTCGAGGACTTCCACGTCGACGCGCTGCGCCTCGACGCCGTCCACGCGCTGTCCGACGCGCGGGCGCTGACCATCCTCGAGGAGCTGTCGCTCGAGACCGAACGCGCGTCGCAGCGGCTCGGCCGTCCGTTGTCGCTCGTCGCGGAGTCCGACCGCAACGACCCGCGCACGGTCGTCCCGCGCGACCAGCACGGTCTCGGCATGGACGCGCAGTGGGCCGACGACGTGCACCACGCGCTGCACGTGGCGCTCACCGGCGAGACCGACGGCTACTACGCCGACTTCGCCGAGCCCGGCGCGCTGGCCAAGGTGCTGCGCGGCGCGTTCTTCCACGACGGCACGTGGTCGTCGTTCCGCGGCCGCACCCACGGTCGCCCGGTCGACGTCCACGCGGTGCCGGGCCACGCGTTCGTGACCTACCTGCAGGACCACGACCAGGTCGGCAACCGGGCCACGGGCGACCGCATCTCCGACTCCGTCTCGCCCGACCTGCTGGCCTGCGGCGCCGCGCTGGTGCTGCTCGGACCGTTCACGCCGATGCTCTTCATGGGCGAGGAGTGGGCCGCGAGCACGCCGTGGCAGTTCTTCGCCTCGTTCCCCGACCCCGAGCTGGCCGAGGCCGTGCGCACCGGACGTCGGCGCGAGTTCGGCCGCCACGGCTGGGGCGAGTCGGAGGTGCCCGACCCGATGGACCCGGCGACGCTCGAGCGCTCGACGCTGCGGTGGCACGAGCTCGACGAGCCCCGGCACCGAGGCGTGCTGGAGGTCTACCGCTCGCTGGTCGCGCTGCGCCGCGCCCACCCCGAGCTGCGCGACCCGTCCCTCGTCGACACGAGGGTCGAGGTCTCCGACGACGACCGCCGCGTGCTCCTGCACCGCGGCCCGTACGTCGTCGACGTCGACCTCGACGCCGAGCGGGCGGAGGTGCGGCGCGGCGACGAGGTGGTCTGGTCGTCCGACGAGCGCTGACGTCGCGCCCGCCGCACACTGAGGCATGAGCGACATGCCGAGCGAGGACCCGCGCAAGCGCGAGGACTGGGACGACGACCAGAAGCACAAGAAGCAGGACCCGGGCCTCGAGGGCGACGTCGACGACCCCGACGCCCCCGCCCCGTTCTCCGGCCCCTACACCTGAGCCCCCGCACCGGCCCCCCGGGAGGTAGGTGGCGCGCGGCACCTCGCCCCGGCGGTAGGCCACCCGCGCCAACCGCCAGCGTTTCCGCGCGCCACCTACCTCCCAGGGTGGTCGTAGCGCGCGCCACCTACCTCCCAGGGCCGGAGGGGACGATGGTCCGCGGGCGATCCAGCCTGCACCGGACCCACCGCCTGAGACACTGGGGCGCATGACGTTGTCGAGCCCGCAGGACCTGCCCGTGCTCGCCGGCCGCCCGTTCCCGCTGGGGGCCCACCCCGAGGCGGGAGGTGTCCGGTTCGCCGTCGCCAGCAGCGTGGCCGAGCGGGTCGAGCTGTGCCTCGTCGACCCCGACGGCAGCGAGCGGCGCGTCGAGCTGACCGAGCGCACCTTCGGCGTCTGGCACGGCCTCGTCCAGGGCGTGCTCCCCGGGCAGACGTACGGCTACCGCGTGCACGGCCCCTACGAGCCCAAGACCGGTCTGCGCTGCAACCCGCACAAGATCCTCCTCGACCCCTACGCCCGCCGCGTCACCGGCGCGCTCACCGACATGGAGGCCGCCCGCGGGTGGGCCGACGACCCCGAGGGGGTCGAGATGTCGACCGTCGACTCCCTCGGCCACGTGCCGCTCGCCGTCGTCACGAGCCCCGGCGGGCCCGACACCGGCACGAAGCCCGAGGTGCCGTTCGAGGAGACCGTCGTCCTCGAGCTGCACGTCAAGGGCTTCACGCAGCAGCACCCCGACGTCCCGGAGCACCTGCGCGGCACCTACCTCGGCCTCGCCCACCCCGCCGTGGTCGAGCACCTGCTGCGCCTCGGCGTCACCACCGTCGAGCTGCTGCCCGTGCAGGCCTTCACCGACGAGCCGTCGCTCGTGGCCGCGGGTCGGCACAACTACTGGGGCTACTCCCCGCTCGGCTACTTCGCGCCGCACCCCGGCTACGCGAGCGAGACGGGACGCGAGGTCGAGGAGTTCCGGACGATGGTCGCCGCGCTGCACGCCGCGGGCATCGAGGTCCTCGTCGACGTCGTCTACAACCACACCTGCGAGGGCGGCCCGGACGGGCCCACGCTCAGCCTGCGCGGGCTCGAGGCCCCGGCTTACTACCTGCACGACGACGACGGGCACATGGCCGACATCACGGGCTGCGGCAACACGCTGGAGGCGGGGTCGCCCGCGGTGGTCCGGCTCGTGACCGACTCGCTGCGGTACTGGACCACCGAGCTCGGCGTCGACGGGTTCCGCTTCGACCTCGCCTCGACGATGGGCCGCCCGCGCGGCGGCGCGTTCGACCGCGACAGCACCCTGCTGACCGCCATCACGACCGACCCGGTGCTCGCCCGGTGCAAGCTCGTCGCCGAGCCGTGGGACGCGACCGGCGAGGGCTACCGCGTCGGGGCGTTCGGCGCGCAGTGGGCCGAGTGGAACGGCATGTACCGCGACACGGTGCGCGACTTCTGGCGCGGCGCGTCGGGCGGGGTCGACCAGCTCGCGTACCGGCTGTCCGGCTCCTCCGACCTGTACGACCACACCCTGCGCCGACCCTGGCAGTCGATCAACTTCGTCACCGCCCACGACGGGTTCACCCTGCGCGACCTCGTCTCCTACGACCACAAGCACAACGAGGCCAACGGCGAGGACAACCGCGACGGGACCGACGACAACCGCTCCTGGAACCACGGCGTCGAGGGCGAGACCGACGACCCCGAGGTCCGGACGCTGCGGGCGCGTCAGGCGCGCAACCTGCTGGCCACGCTGCTGCTGTCGACCGGCACCCCGATGTTCGTCGCCGGCGACGAGCGCTGGCGCACGCAGGGCGGCAACAACAACGCCTACTGCCTCGACGACGCGACCTCGTGGGTCGACTGGACGTCGACGCCCGAGAGCGACGCGATGCTCGCCTTCGCCCGACGCGTCGTGCACCTGCGCGCCAACAGCCCTGCGCTGCGGCAGGCGGAGTTCTTCGACGGCCGTACGACGCCGAGCGGACGACCGGACCTGATCTGGCTGCGACCGGACGGCCAGGAGATGACCGAGCCCGACTGGCTCGACCCGGAGCGGCGCACCCTGGGCATGTGGATCGACGGCTCCCACAGCCAGTCCCGCACCCGTGACGGCGAGCTGCTCACCGACCACTCCTGGCTGCTCCTGCTGCACGCCGGCGCGGACCCGCTCGAGGTCGTCCTGCCCGGGCCGGAGTTCGGGGAGACGTTCGAGCCGACCCTCGACACGACGTCGCCCGACGGGTCGCCCGCCACGACAGACCCGCTCCCGGCCGGCGGGCGCCTGACGGTGCAGGGCCGATCGCTGCTGCTGCTGAAGGCCCCGCGCCAGGACTGAGGCGTCGGCGGATCGCGCGACCCCTCGATCCTGGGTACGTTCGAGACGACGACGGACCAGTCGTCCGACGCGAGCGACGGGAGTGCACCGCATGACGGACCGGATCGGCATCGACGACGTCCGACCCTTGTCCGGCGACGGGACCTACCCGTCGAAGGCGGTCGTGGGCGAGCACGTCCCCGTGCAGGCGACGGTCTGGCGCGAGGGCCACGACGCCGTGGCGGCCACCGTCGCCTGGCGTGGTCCCGGGGAACGGCGCGACCGCACCGTCCGGATGCACGAGCAGGGCACCGGCCTCGACCTCTTCGCCGCCACGATCGTCCCCGACGCCCCGGGGCTCTGGACCTTCCGCGTCGACGCCTGGAGCGACCCGTGGGCCACCGCGGTGCACGCCCTCGAGGCGACCCGCCGCGACCGTCGCGCCGAGGCCGGCACGCTCAGCGGTGCCGCCGCGGCGCTGCGCGACGACACCCTCCCGCTCGGCGCCCGCGTGGGTCCCGCGCTCGACGCAGCCGTCCGCGCGGTCATGCACGACCACCCCGTGCGCCAGCTCCTCACCCGTGGCCCCGTCCGTCGCGTGTGGGTCGACCGTCGACGCGCCGCGTTCGGGTCCTGGTACGAGCTCTTCCCGCGGTCCACGGGCGGCGTCGATGCCGACGGACGCCCGGTGCACGGCACGCTCCGCACGGCCGCCGACGCGCTCGACCGGGTGGCCGCCATGCAGTTCGACGTCGTCTACCTGCCGCCGATCCACCCGATCGGGCGCGAGAACCGCAAGGGCCCGAACAACACGCTCACCCCCGGCCCCGACGACGTCGGCTCGCCGTGGGCCATCGGCGCCGCCGAGGGCGGGCACGACGCGATCCACCCCGAGCTCGGCGACGACGCCGACTTCGCCGCCTTCGTGGCACGGGCCGAGGAGCTCGGGCTCGACGAAGCGCTCGAGCGCCGCCCGCACCTCGACGCGGTAGCCCTCGTCGTCGATCTCGGAGCGGGAGACGCCGAGGATGCGGGTGTCCTCGGGCAGGTGGCCCTCGAGGTCGCGGTGGTAGAGCGCGGGCAGCAGCTTGCGCAGCGCGAGGTCGCCGGTGCCGCCGAACACGGTGAAGTCGCATACGGGGGGCATGGTGGACGAGACGTCGACCGTGGAGTGCATGGGTCTACGGTCGCAGGACTTTTGGATCGATACAAGCATTCTTTCGCTAGTTTCTGACAAAAGTGTGTGCTTCACTCCCCGTCATGAGCGTCGCCGACACCTCCGCGGGCGGCCTGCTGACCCTGGTCCGCACCGGTCGCGACCTCCTCCAGCGGGTGGACCGGTCGACCAGCACCAAGACTCGCCGGGAGGGGTTGTGTCGCCCGTCACATCGGCGTACACATGAGTCCAACAACTCCAGAGACGTACACGAGGCCCGAGGTACCCACGCGGCGATCGACCCTTCCTACAGGGTGCCTGTCGAGTCGGGATGCTCCCGCGGCAGCAAGTTGATGATGCACGCCTGGTAGCCGGCGGCGTCTCGTGTCAGCGGTGGCCTCCGGGGCGTGTCCCCGGGGGCCACCAGCATGTCCGGGACCGGTCGCGAGCGGGTGATCCTGTCTCTTATACAC
>NZ_LUNF01000140.1:0-5263 GCF_001626145.1 Aeromicrobium sp. REDSEA-S32_B7 | reverse complement strand
GCTCGGCGCTGGTCCGCGCCGAGTGGTCTCGATACGCGGCCCCGGGCTCGCTGGCGCTCGCCGGGTCCGCTACTCGACCAGTGGTGGGGGTTACTCGACCAGCGGTGCTGGGTGGGGTGGGCTCGACCTAGCCGAACGGGGGAGGCGATGGTGGCCGCGCGGCCGATGCGGCGAACCTGGACGGATCCCTAGCGTGGACGCATGATCACCGTCGAGAAGCTCAGCAGACGCTACGGGGACGTCACGGTCGTCGACGACGTGTCCTTCGAGGTCCGGCCGGGGCGCACCACGGGTTTCGTGGGCGCGAACGGCGCGGGCAAGACCACCACCATGCGCATGATCATGGGGGTGCTCAGTGCCAGCGCGGGCGAGGTGCGCTGGAAGGGCGAGCCGATCACCGCCGACGTGCGCCGCTCCTTCGGCTACATGCCGGAGGAGCGCGGGCTCTACCCGCGCATGAACCTCGTCGACCAGCTCGTCTACTTCGCTCGCCTGCACGGGCTCGACCCCCGCGACGCGCGCTCGCGCGTCGACGAGCTCCTCGAGCACTTCGACCTCACCGACCGCGGCAGCGACCTGCTCGACACGCTCTCGCTCGGCAACCAGCAGCGCGTCCAGATCGCCGCGTCGCTCGTTCACCGCCCGACCGCGCTGGTGCTCGACGAGCCGTTCTCCGGCCTCGACCCGCTCGCCGTCGACTCGATGGTCGACCTGCTGCAGCAGGAGGCCGCCGACCTGCCGCTGCTGTTCTCCAGCCACCAGCTCGACCTCGTCGAGCGGCTCTGCGACGACCTCGTCATCCTCGCCGGCGGCCGCGTCGTGGCCGCCGGACCCGTCGACGAGCTCCGCGACCGCGGCGCCGTCCGCTACCGGGTGGTCATGGACGGCGCCGACGCCGCGTGGCTGCGCGACCTGCGTGGCGTGCGCACCCTCGACGTCGATGGCGAGGAGGCGCTCGTGGAGCTCGACGGACTCAAGCCCGCCGAGCTGACGCGTGCCGCCTTCGAACGCGGTCCGGTCGTCGAGGTCGCCCGCGTGCACCAGCCCCTGTCCGACATCTTCCGGGAGTCCGTCCGATGAGCACCCACACCCCGCACCCCGACCAGAGCAGCGGCACCCGCGCGCCGCGTGACGCGTGGAAGGTCGTCGCGCGGCGTGAGATCGACGTGCAGGTGCGGACGAAGTCGTTCCGCATCGGCCTGCTCGTCACGATCGTCGGCATCGTCGCCACGATCGTCGGCGTCCACTGGTTCCAGAACCGCGACACGACGCAGACGGTCGCCGTCGTCGAGCCGGCGGCCGCCGCGGTGGTCAAGGCCGCCGACCAGCTCGCCGGCGACGACACGCTGACCATCCGCCCGAAGAGCGTCGCCGACACCGCCGCGGCGGAGCGGGCCGTGAAGGACGGCGACGCCGACGCCGCCCTGCTCGCGACCGACGACGGCTACGAGCTCGTGGGGGAGCGCGACGTCGACGCGACCGTGCAGCAGTCCGTCACCGCAGCGGTGCGCGCGACGGCGCTGCAGCAGAACGCCGCCGCTCAGGACGTCGACCTGTCCGCGCTCGACGCCGGCACGACCACGTCGGAGCGGCTGCTCGATCGCGGGGCCGACGACGGCGGGCTGCGCCAGGCGACGTCGTTCGTGTTCGTCCTGCTCTTCTACCTGACCGCGATCGTGCTCGGCATGGGCATCGCGAGCAGCGTGACGCAGGAGAAGGAGAGCCGGGTCGTCGAGATCCTCGCCGCCGCCGTCCCGATCCGTCAGCTGCTGTGGGGCAAGGTCGTGGGCAACACGGCGCTGGCCGTGCTGCAGATCGTCAGCTACGCCGCAGCCGGTGTCGTGGGGCTGCTGCTCACCGGCCAGAGCGGCGCGCTCGACGTCGTCGGCCTGCCGATGCTCTGGTACGTCCTGTTCTTCCTCGTCGGCTTCGTCGCCCTCGCCAGCCTCTGGTCGGTGGCCGGGTCGCTCGCGTCGCGCACGCAGGACCTGCAGTCGACGACGATGCCCGCGCAGATGCTGCTGCTCGTGCCGTACTTCCTCGCGATCCTGGGCGGGGAGAGCATCAAGACGGTCGTGTCGATGATCCCGGTGGTCTCGTCGATGATGATGCCGGCGCGGCTCGTGGAAGGGTCGGTGCCCGCCTGGCAGGTTGCGGTCGCCCTCGGCGGCACGCTGCTCGCGTCGGTGCTGCTCGTGAGGTTCGGAGCGCGCGTGTTCGAGCGGACCCTGCTGCGTACCGGCGACAAGATCGGCTACCGCGAGGCGCTCTCGCTGGCCGAGTAGACGCCCAGTCAGCGCTGGGTCAGGCCGACGTCAGGACGTCGCAGCCCCCGGGAGCCCGAGCACGGGCACCTGGGGGTGCGCGTCGTCGTGCACGAGGTCCGGTGACGACGTGTACGGCTCCCAGCCCAGCAGGTCGACGAGGTGCGGACGCACGGCGTCGGCCGCCTCGGGCACGCGCACCCGGCGTCCCAGCTCAGCGGTCAGCGTCGTCACGCCTGCGTCGGCGATGCCGCAAGGCACGAACCGGTCGTACCAGGCGAGGTCGACGTCGGCGTTGAGCGAGAAGCCGTGCATCGTCACCCCGCGGGTCACGCGGATGCCGATCGCGGCGATCTTGCGCTCCGGGCCGCGCTGGTCGGCCGCCACCCACACGCCGGAGCGTCCCGGCACCCGGCCGGACGCGACCCCGAGGTCGGCGACGGCGCGGATCAGCGCCTCCTCGACCCGCCGCACGTAGTCGACGACGAGCACGTGGGAGGGCAGGCGCGTGATCGGGTAGCCGACCAGCTGGCCCGGGCCGTGGAACGTGATCTTGCCGCCGCGGTCGACGTCGACGACGGGGGTGCCGTCGAACGGACGCTCGTGCGGCTCGGTGCGCTTGCCGGCCGTGTAGACGGGCGGGTGCTCGAGCAGGAGCGCGGTGTCGTCGATCTCGTCGGTCACGCGCTGCGCGTGCAGCTCGCGCTGCAGCTCCCAGGCCGCCTCGTAGTCGAGGGCGCGGTCGCCGTACCAGTCGTCGATGATCTGCAGGCTCACGCTCCTACCGTAGCCCCGGTGTGGACGGCCGCTCGACGCGAGCGGGACGGGCGTCGAGGCTGACGTCATGACCAGCTGGCTGGCGGCGCTCGTGACGTGGTGCAGCACGCTGCTCGGCACGGGCGACGCCGACCTTGCCTGCCTCGAGCGGCCCACCCGTGCCGTGGGCCCGCAGCAGGCGTACCGGCTCCCCAGCGACCAGCCGACCCGACGCAGGGTCCTGCTCACCTGGACGGCCGACGGGTGGCGCATCGGCGCGACCCGGTGAGCGTCAGGCGAGGGCCGAGCGGAGGGCCGACGCGAGGTCGGCGTCCTCGAAGACGAACCCGTTGTCGAGCAGGACCCGCGGCACCATGCGCAGCGAGCCGAGCAGGTCGTCCGAGAGCGCCCCCAGCGCCACGCGCAGCACCGGCGCGGGCGCCACGAGCACGGTCGGGCGGCCCAGCACGTCGCCGAGGGTGTTCGTGAACTCGGCGTTCGTCGGCGCCTCCGGCAGCGACAGGTTGACCGGGCCGCTGATGCTGTCGCGCTCGAGCAGGAAGGCCACGGCGCGCACCCAGTCGCGGCGCGACATCACCGACATGCGCTGGCGACCGTTGCCCAGGCGCGGACCGAGCCCGAGCTTGAACGGCAGCAGCATCGGACCCAGGAGCCCGCCCTCGTCGTCGAGGGGGAGTCCGGTGCGCAGGTGCACCACGCGCTGGCCGGCCTGCTCGGCCTCGACCGTGGCACCCTCCCACGCGACGCAGAGGTCGGCGAGGAACCCGTCGCCGCGACCGGCCGACTCGGTGAGCCGGTCCTGGCCGCGGTCGGCACCGTAGATGCCCATGGCCGAGCCCGACAGCAGCACGGTCGGGGAGCTCGACGCCGCCACCGCGCGCGCGATGGTGGTGGTCGAGTCGACCCGCGACGACCACAGCTGCTTCTTGTAGCTCTTCGTCCGGGGCCACCGGGCGATCGTCGCGCCCGAGAGGTTGACGACGGCGTCGGCGCGGTCGACGAGCCCCTGGTCGATCCGGCCGGCGGCGGGATCCCACAGGGAGGCGTCAGGACCGGGCGTGCCCGAGCGGACCAGGCGCGTCACCTGGTGGCCCTGGTCCCGCAGGTGCGAGACCAGGGCCGAGCCCAGGAAGCCGGACGCGCCGCCGACGACGACGTGCATCAGGGGGTCAGAGCTCGCCCTCGAAGGAGCCGCTCTGCAGCCGCTCCTTGACCGCCGTCAGGAACCGACCGGCGTCGGCACCGTCGATGAGGCGGTGGTCGTAGGTGAGCGCCAGGTACGCCATGCTGCGCACCGCGATGCTGTCGCTGCCGTGCGCGTCGGTGATGACCACCGGGCGCTTGACGACGGCACCGACACCGAGGATCGCGACCTGCGGCTGGTTGATGATCGGGGTGTCGAAGAGCGCCCCGACGCTGCCGAGGTTGGTGATCGTGAAGGTGCCGCCGGACAGCTCGTCGGGACCGATCTTGTTGGTCCGGGTGCGGGCCGCGACGTCGGCGATCTTGCGCGCCAGCCCGGCGATCGAGAGGTCGCCGGCGTCCTTGATCGTGGGCACGAGCAGACCGCGCTCGGTGTCGACGGCGATGCCGAGGTGCTCGCCGGCCGGGTACGTGACCGTGCCGGCCTCGAGGTCGAGCGCCGCGTTGAGCGTCGGGTACTGCTTGAGCGCCTCGACGGCCGCCTTCGCGAAGAACGGCAGGAACGTCAGCTTGACGCCCTCACGCTCGAGGAACGCGTCCTTGTGCTTGGTGCGCAGTCGGGCGATCTCGGTGACGTCGACCTCGTGCACCTGCGTGAGCTGGGCCGAGATCTGCAGCGACTCGGTGAGTCGCGACGCGACGACCTTGCGCAGCCGGCTGAGCTTCTCCGTCTTGCCGCGCAGCGGCGACGGCTCCGATGACGCGGCCGGCGCGGGGGCGGAGGGCGCCGACGCGGCCGGGGCGGGCGCTGCGGCCTCCTCGGCCTTCTTGGCTGCGTCGAGGACGTCCTGCTTGCGGATGCGACCGCCGACGCCGCTGCCGGTGACGGCCGCGAGGTCGACGCCGTGCTCCTTGGCGAGCTTGCGCACGATCGGCGTCACGTAGGTGTCGCCGCCGCTCTGCGTCGAGGCGCCCGACGTCTGCGGGGCCTCCTGCTTCGGCTCGGGACGCGCCTCGTTCTCCGGGTGCGCCTGCTTCTCGGGCTGGGCGGTCGGGGCGGGGGCGGACGGGGCGGGAGC
>NZ_LUNF01000014.1:0-3698 GCF_001626145.1 Aeromicrobium sp. REDSEA-S32_B7 | reverse complement strand
GATCCAGGCTGCTGTGGGCAGCGTCGGCGCCTGGGGTCGGCGGTTGGCGAACCGTTCGGGGTGGGCGGTGTAGAGGCTGTCCATGGCGGCTTGGCGCCGATGGTGGACACCGGTCCAGGTGCCGTGGTGGACGTCGTGGGGGGTGTGGCCCTCCAGCCCGGCGTGGTGGTGGCGGTGGTTGTAGCCCTCGACGAAGTCGGCCGCCCAGGACCTGGCGTGGTCGAGGTTGGTGAAGAACGCTGGGTAGTCGGGGGTGTACTTCGCGGTCTTGAACAGCGACTCGGAGTAGGGGTTGTCGTTCGACACCCTGGGTCGGTTGCGGGAGGTCGCGATGCCGAGCTCGGCGAACAGGTCACCCAGGGTGCGTGAGGTCATCGAGGGACCACCGTCGGAGTGGATGATCCGCGGCAGCACCCCGCGCACGGTGAAGGCCTGCTCGAACATCTCGGCTGCCAGGTCGTCGTCCTCACGGGTCTCGACCCGCCACCCGGTGACCATCCGGGAGAACACATCCATGGCCAGGTACAGCTGGTAGCTGACACCCCGGTAAGGGCCGCGTAGGTGGGTGATGTCCCACGACCACGCCTGGTCGGGGCCATCGACCAGCAGCGTGGGCATGGCGGTGGCGCGGTGCTTTCGGGTACGTCGGATCGGGCGGGTGGTCTGGTCGACAGCCCGGGCGATGCGGTACCAGGTCGACAACGACGCGACCGGGTCACCCGCATCCAGGGCGTCGTAGAACGCCTGGTAGACGCTCTTGCCGGCCGCGAACGCAGTCTGGATCTTCACCGTGATCTGGTCCCGCTCGTCCTTGCTGAGCCAACACTGGGTACGACGTTGACGATGGGCGACCGGCTCGCTGACCCGGGCGCGGGGATGGTCGCGGTAATGCCACGTCGACCGCGCGATCCCGGCCAGGTCCAACGCGGCCCGCTGGGAGAACCCCGCCGCGATCAACGCCAGCACCAACGAGGCGCTGACCTCGATCACCGGCTCTACTCCGGGCTCTACTCCGGGCTCTACTCCGGCCTCTACTCCGGCCTCTACTCCGGGCTCTTCTGCGATGGGTCGGGGGCAGCGGCCGGCTCGGGCGCGGAGTTCTTGGCATCGCCGCTTGGATGCAAGAGCTCGATAGCTTTTCCCAGCGCATCGACCGCCCGCCGCTGACGACCCAGTTCCTCATCGCGCTGCTCGAGCGCTCGTTGATGTGCGGCATCGCGGGCAGCGATCTGTTCACGCAACGCGGCGTTCTCCTGCAACAGTCGCGCGACCGCGCTGGTCTCGTCCATGTCCACCCGTCCTTCGGTCCAGGGCTCCAGCCCATGGTCCAGGGTGTCGGCCAACACCGCACGCTTCCAGCGCCGCAGTCGAGCATCAGGGATACCGCGCTCGCGCAGTAGCTTCTGCTTCTCACCGTACGGAGCAAGCATGTACTCGTACACGAACGCGCGTCGTTCCTCGACGCTGTAGACACCTTCGATGGGCAAGTCGATCACTCCTAGATCAGAGCGACTGACTCACACGCAGACTGGCAGACAGGGGATTCGGCCGGGTTCGTCGGCTGACCGACAAACCTTGCCGGGCTGGACGACGAACCATCCGGCCGCCGCCCAGCGCGGGAGCCTCGCGTCAGGCGGGCGGCGTGGACGGGTCCTGGTCGCCGGTCTGGAAGACGTCGGGGATGCCGTCGAGGTCGGAGTCCCGCTCCTCCTCCTCGGTGATCCTGCGGTAGACCCGGTTGCGGGTGCGCAGGATCGCGCTGGCCAGCCCAGCGGCCAGGAGGGAGCCGACCAGGACGCCGACCTTGACGTGCTCGTCGCGCTCGGAGCTGCTGCCGAACGCCAGCTCGCCGATCAGCAGCGAGACGGTGAAGCCGATGCCCGCGAGCATGGCCATGCCGATGACGTCGATCCAGGCCAGCTCGTCGTCGAGCTCGGCCTTGGTGAACTTCGACAGCAGCCACGTCGACCCGGTGATGCCGACGGTCTTGCCGACCAGCAGGCCGGTGACGATGCCGAGGGCGACCGGGTCCTTGAGGGACTCCACGAGGCCGCTGAACCCGCCCACGGTCACGCCGGCGGCGAAGAAGGCGAAGATCGGCACCGCGACGCCGGCGCTGATCGGGCGCACGAGGTGCTCGAGGTGCTCGGCCAGACCGGGGCCCTCGGCGTCGTCGCGGCGCAGCACCGGCACGGTGAAGCCCAGGAGCACGCCGGCGACGGTCGCGTGGACGCCGGACTCGTGGACGAGCACCCACGCGACGAGTGCGAGCGGCAGCAGCAGGAAGCCCGAGCTGATCCGCTTCTGGACCAGCAGCGCGAAGATCGCGATCGGCACCAGACCGAGCGCGAGGAAGAGCAGGTCGAGCTCCTCGGTGTAGAAGACCGCGATGATGGTGATGGCCAGCAGGTCGTCGACGACGGCCAGCGTGAGCAGGAACGTCCGCAGGCCCGAGGGCAGGTGGGTGCTGATCACGGCCAGGATCGCCACGGCGAAGGCGATGTCGGTGGCGGTGGGGATCGCCCACCCCGAGAGCCCGCCGTTGGAGCCGAGGTTCCAGGCGACGTAGATCAGCGCCGGCGCGACCATGCCGCCGACGGCCGCGGCCATCGGCAGGGCCGCGCGGCGCGGGTCGCGCAGGTCGCCGGCGACGAACTCACGCTTGAGCTCGAGCCCAACGACGAAGAAGAAGATCGCCAGCAGGCCGTCCGCGGCCCACTTGCCCAGGCTCAGGTCCAGGTGCAGCGAGACGCCGAGCAGCGAGACCGGCTCGGAGATCGGCTTGAAGTCGCGGATCGACTCGTAGGTGCCGGAGAAGGCGGTGTTGGCCCAGATGATCGCGATCGCGGCGCCCACGATGCCGGATTCGTTGATCGGCGTGTCGAACACACGCGTCTTGCCGTATTTGTCCTGCAGCCCCGCGGTGCAGCGGAAGACGCCGCCGAAATAGCCGACGTCCTCGCCCATCACCACGACATCGTCGTCGCGGCCCATCGACACGTCGAGCGCATCGTTGATCGCCTCGATCATGTTGAGGCGGCGTTCACCCTGCTGCTCGGTGGCGGGCAGGTCCTTGGTCTGGGTCTCGCTCATGCCTCGGGCAATCCTTCGGGAAACTTGGTCTTGCGCTCGTGCACCGCCTGGTCAGCCTGCTCGCGCAGGTGCCAGGGAAGCTCTTCGAAGACGTCTTCGAACATGGTGCGGAACGGGTGATGCAGGCCGTGGCCGAGGATACCGTTGGCCTCGGCTTCCTTGGTCACCTTCTTGACGTGCTCGGCCGCCTCGAGGTCCATCTTCTCCTGCCGCTCTTCGTCCCATTCGCCAAGCGCGATGAGGTGGTTCTTTAGCCGCATAACAGGATCGCCGAGCGGCCATTCGCTGCGCTCCTGCGCGCTGCGGTAGCCGCTGGGATCGTCCGAGGTGGAATGCCCTTCGGCGCGGTAGGTAAAGAACTCGATCAGCGTCGGCCCGGCATTGGCCCGCGCGCGGTTCGCCGCCCAACGCTCGGCGGCATAGCAGGCCAGCGCGTCATTGCCGTCGACCCGCAGACCCGCAAGGCCGTAGCCCAATGCGCGCGCAGCAAAAGTGGTGCGCTCCGCCCCGGCAAAACCGCTGAAGCTGGAGATCGCCCACTGGTTGTTGATAACATTGAGGATAACCGGTGCATTATACACCGTCGCGAAGGTGCAGGCCGAATG
>NZ_LUNF01000139.1:0-7744 GCF_001626145.1 Aeromicrobium sp. REDSEA-S32_B7 | reverse complement strand
CCGCGGGACTTCCCCACGAACCGCGGGGGGCTCTGCCAGAAGGGGTGGACGTCGGCCGACCTGCTGCGCGCCTCCGACCGGCTCACCCAGCCGCTGCGTCGCACCGCCGACGGGCTCGTCCCGACCACGTGGGACGACGCACTCGACGACATCGCGGCCCGCGTGCGGGCGCTGCGAGCCGATCACGGACCCGACGCGGTGGCGGTGTTCGGCGGTGGCGGGCTCACCAACGAGAAGGCGTACCAGCTCGGCAAGTTCGCTCGGCTCGCGCTGCGCACCCGCCTCGTCGACTACAACGGGCGGTTCTGCATGGCGTCGGCCGCGGCGGCCGCCAACCGCAGCCTCGGCGTCGACCGGGGTCTGCCGTTCCCGCTCACCGACCTCGACGACGCCGACGCGGTGCTGCTGCTGGGCAGCAACCTGGCCGACACGATGCCGCCGTCGGTGCAGCACCTCGCAGGACCACGCGCGCGGGGCGGCCTCGTCGTCGTCGACCCTCGGCGCTCGGCCACGGCACGGCTCTGCGACGACGGCGCAGGCACGCACCTGCAGCCCCTGCCGGGCACCGACCTCGTCCTGCTGCTCGGCCTCCTGCACGTGGTGCTGGGCGACGGGCTCGCCGACGTCACCTACCTGGACGAGCGCGTCGACGGCGTCGAGGACGTGCGCCGCTCGGTCGCGGCCTGGTGGCCCGAGCGGGTCGAGACGGTCACGGGCGTGCCGGCGGGGCGCGTACGTGCTCACCGGCCGTGGCGCCGAGCAGCACGTCGACGGCACCGACACGGTCAGCGCGGCGATCTCCCTCGCACTCGCGCTCGGCCTGCCGGGCGCGCACCGCGGCGGGTACGGCGCGCTCACCGGCCAGGGCAACGGCCAAGGCGGACGCGAGCACGGGCAGAAAGCGGACCAGCTCCCGGGGTACCGCTCGATCGAGGACCCCGCCGACCGCGCGCACGTCGCCGCCGTGTGGGGCGTCGACCCTGAGCTCCTCCCCCGGTCCGGGGTCCCCGCGGTGCAGCTGCTCTCGTCGCTCGGCACCGAGAGCGGACCCCGCGGTCTGTTCGTGCACGGCAGCAACGTCGTGGTCAGCGCGCCGCGCGCGGGCGGCGTGCGCGACCGGCTCGCGTCGCTCGACCTGCTGGTGGTCTGCGACGTCGTCCCGTCGGAGACCGCCCTGCTCGCCGACTACGTCCTCCCCGTCACGCAGTGGGCCGAGGAGGAGGGCACGATGACCAGCCTCGAGGGTCGGGTGCTGCGCCGCCGTCGCCACGTCGACCCGCCGGCGCACGTGCGCGACGAGCTGTGGATCTGGTCCGAGCTGGCCCGGCGCCTGGACGCCCCCGGCACGTGGTCCACCGACGCGTCGTTGGTCTTCGACGAGCTCGCGCGGGCGAGCGCGGGCGGACGTGCCGACTACGCAGGACTCAGTCACGCCCGGCTCGACACGGGCGAGGCGCTGCACTGGCCGTGCCCCGACCCGGACCACCCGGGCACCCCGCGGCTGTTCACCGACCGCTTCGCGACGCCGTCGGGCCGGGCCCGGATGGTGCCGGTGCGACCGGTCGGACCCGACGACGACGTCCACGCCGAGGCGCCACTGCACCTCGTGACCGGCCGGCTCCTCGCGCACTACCAGTCGGGGGCCCAGACCCGTCGCGTCCCGGCCCTCTGCGACGCCGCCGGCGGACCGCACGTCGAGCTGCACCCGAGCCTCGCCGCGCGGCTCGGCCTCGACGGGGCCGAGCTCGTGCGCGTCACGTCGGCCCGCGGCTCGATGGTCGCGCCCGCCCGCATCACCCGCGACGTGCGGCCCGACACCGTGTTCGTCCCGTTCCACTTCGCCGGGGACAGCCTGGTCAACGCGCTCACGAACGACGCGACCGACCCCGTGTCCGGCATGCCCGAGTTCAAGGTGTGCGCGGTCCGCGTCGAGCGGGTCGCCGACGACGCCGGGCCGTCCGCCGCCCGCGTGCTGCAGGAGGTCGAGTCGTGAGGATCGTCGTCGTGGGGGCCGGGATGGTCGGCCACCGGTTCGTCGAGGAGGCGCTGCGGCTCGACCCCGCGGCCGACGTGGTGCTGCTGGGCGAGGAGTCCTACGAGCCGTACAACCGCGTCCTGCTGTCGGAGCTGGTCGCCGGTCGCACCGACCTCGCGTCGCTCACGCTGCCCGAGGCGTCCGGCGCGCGGGTCCGGCGCGGCGTGCGGGCGGTCGAGCTCGACGTCGCCGCCCGTCGGGTCCTGCTCGACGACGGGTCGGACGAGCCGTGGGACCACCTCGTGCTGGCGCTGGGGGCGCGGGCGCGCGTGCTGCCGCTCGCCGGGCTGGACGCCGGTGGCGGCCGGCTCGTCGGTGGGGCGCACGTGCTGCGGACGGTCGACGACGCGCGCGGCGTCGTCGCGGGCGCGCTCAACGCGCGTCGGGCGTGCGTGGTCGGGGCGGGCGCGATCGGCGTCGAGGTCGCGTGCGGGCTGCGTCGGCGCGGCCTGGACGTGACCGTCCTCGCCTCCCGCGACGGCGTGCTCGACCGCGACCTCGACCCGCGCGTGTCGGCCGTCGCGACCCGCACCCTGCGCGACCTCGACGTCGCGGTCGTGCCGCAGGCCGGCGTGCGGGCGGTCGACGTCGCGCAGGGCCACGTCGACGCGGTGGTCCTCGGCGACGGGACCCGCGTGCCGACCGACCTCCTCGTGCTCGCGACCGGGTCGGTCCCGCGCACCGAGCTGGCCGTCGAGGCCGGGCTCACCGTGCGCCACGGGATCGTCGTCGACGCCGACCTGCGCACGAGCGACCCGAGCGTCAGCGCGATCGGCGACTGCGCCGAGACGCCCGACGGCGTGAGCGGCCTGGTCGCCCCGGGGTGGGCGCAGGCCGACGCGCTCGCCGCGCGACTCGTGCGCGACCGACCCGTCCCGGCGCTGCCGGTCCAGGGCGCGACCCTGCGGCTCAAGGCCGTCGGGCTCGACGTGGTCACGGCGGGAATGCGCGCGTCGACGGCGCACGAGGACGACCGGGTGCTGGCCCTCGACGACGCGGGCGCCCGGCGCTACGTCGAGGTCGTCGTCCGGCAGGGCACGCTCGTCGGGATGACGTGCGTCGGCTCGCCGGAGCTGGCCGCGCGGCTCGCCGTGCAGCTCGACCGTCCGGGCATCGTCCCGCCCGACCCGCTCCAGCTCCTCGTCGGCGCACCCGAGGACCAGCCGGGCTCGCCCACGACCATGCCGTCGAGCACGACCGTGTGCCGCTGCAACGGGGTCACGAAGGCCGACGTCGTCGCCGCCTGGGACGGCGGCTGCTGCACGGTCGAGGAGGTGGTCGCGAGCACGCGCGCGACCACGGGATGCGGCGGCTGCCGCACCCTCGTGTGCGGCCTCGTCGACTGGCTGCAGGAGGTCGACCCGGCCGTCCCGGCGACCTCACAGCAGGCGGCTGCGGTGCGTGAGCGAGGTGTTGCAGCCCGGTAACCGGCGGCGTCGGGACCCGACACACGGGCTGCCTAGCGTCGTCGACATGGAACGCAGCACCCTGGTCGTGGCCGGAGCCGGCATGGTCGCCCGTCGTCTCGTCGAAGCCCTCGTGGAGCGCGACGCGACCTCGCGGTGGGACGTGGAGGTCTACGGCGAGGAGGTGCACGCCCCGTACGACCGGGTGGCGCTGACCAGCTACTTCGACCTCTCCGGACCCGAGGAGCTGCTGCTCGGCGACGCGTCGTTGTGGGACACCCCTGGGGTCACGCTGCACACGGGCACGGCGGTCGAGTCGGTCGACGCGTCGGCGCGCACGGTCGTCGTCGGCGGGCAGGAGCGGCGCTACGACGCGCTCGTCCTGGCCACCGGCTCGTACGCGGCCGTGCCGCCGGTGGAGGGCGCCGACCTGCGCGGCTGCTTCGTCTACCGGACGGTCGACGACCTCGACGCCCTGCGCACCTGGGTGTCCGAGCGCGAGGCCGCGCTGGGCCGCCCCGTCCGCGGCGCGGTCGTCGGCGGCGGGCTCCTGGGCCTGGAGGCCGCCGGCGCCCTCACCGCGCTCGGCACCGAGACCACCGTGGTCGAGTTCGCCGACCGGCTCATGCCGGTCCAGGTCGACGCAGGCGGCGGCGAGGCGCTGCGCCGGCTGGTCGAGGGCCTCGGCGTGGCGGTCCGGACGTCGACCGCGACGTCGCGCGTGGTCGCCGACGACGCCGGCCGGGTGGAGCGGATGGAGTTCGCGTCCGGCGACCCGCTCGACGTCGACGTCGTCGTGTTCGCCACGGGTGTCCGTCCGCGCGACGAGCTCGCCCGCGGCGCCGGGCTGGCGGTGCACCCGCGCGGCGGGGTGCTCGCCGACGAGGGGTGCCGCACGAGCGACCCCGCCGTCTACGCCGTCGGCGAGGTCGCCTGCGTGTCCGACCGGGTCTGGGGGCTGGTCGGGCCGGGCTACACGATGGCGGAGGTGGTGGCCGACCGTCTGCTCGGCGGCGAGGCCACGTTCGCCGACGCCGACCTGTCGACGAAGCTCAAGCTGCTCGGGGTCGACGTCGCCAGCTTCGGCGACGCCTTCGGGACGACGCCCGACAGCCTCGAGGTCGTCTACGCCGACCCCGTGCAGGGCCTGTACAAGAAGCTCGTCCTCAGCCTGCCGGAGTCGGCGGAGGGTCCGGCGACGGGTGCCCTGCCCGACGCGGCGACCGTCTGCTCGTGCAACAACGTCACCGCCGGCACGGTGCGCTGCGCCGTGACCGACCAGGGCTGCACCGACGTGGCCGGCGTGAAGGCGTGCACGAAGGCCGGCACGAGCTGCGGCTCGTGCGTGCCGATGGTCAAGCAGCTGCTCCAGGCCCAGCTCGCCGAGGCGGGCATCGAGGTCGGGAACGACCTGTGCGAGCACTTCTCGCTGAGCCGCGCCCAGCTCTTCGACGTCGTGCGTGTCAGCGGCATCCGCACGTTCAGCGAGCTGCTCACGACCCACGGGCGCGGGCGCGGGTGCGACGTGTGCCGCCCGGTGGCCGCGTCGATCCTCGCGTCGCTGTACCAGGAGCACGTGCTCGACGGCGAGCGCGCGGCCCTGCAGGACACCAACGACCACGTCATGGCCAACATGCAGAAGGACGGCACGTACTCGGTCGTGCCGCGCATCCCCGGCGGCGAGGTGACGCCCGAGGGGCTCATCGTCATCGGCGAGGTCGCCAAGGACTTCGGGCTCTACACGAAGATCACCGGCGGCCAGCGCATCGACCTGTTCGGCGCGCGCATCGAGCAGCTGCCCGCCATCTGGTCGCGGCTCGTCGACGCCGGGTTCGAGTCGGGCCACGCGTACGGCAAGTCGCTGCGCACCGTGAAGTCGTGCGTCGGGTCGACGTGGTGCCGCTTCGGCGTGCAGGACTCGGTGGGCCTGGCCATCGCGCTCGAGCTGCGCTACCGCGGCCTGCGCTCGCCGCACAAGATCAAGCTCGGCGTCTCCGGCTGCGCCCGCGAGTGCGCCGAGGCGCGCGGCAAGGACGTCGGCGTCATCGCCACCGACCACGGTTGGAACATGTACGTCGGCGGCAACGGCGGGTTCACGCCGCGGCACGCCCAGCTGTTCGCCGAGGACCTGACGACCGAGCAGCTCGTCCGCGCGATCGACCGCTTCCTCATGTACTACGTGCGCACCGCCGACCGGCTGCAGCGCACGGCACCGTGGGTGGAGTCGGTCGAGGGCGGCATCGACGCGATCCGCGCCGTCGTGCTCGACGACTCGCTCGGCATCGCCGCCGACCTCGACGCCGCGATGGACGCGCACGTGGGCGGCTACCGCGACGAGTGGGCGGCCACCCTCGAGGACCCCGAGAAGCTGCGCAAGTTCGCGTCGTTCGTCAACGCCCCCGACGTCGCCGACCCCGACCTCGCCTACGTGCCCGAGCGTGGCCAGAAGCGCCCCGCCACGGCCGAGGAGCGTGGCGTCGTGATCGGTGGACCCACCCTGCCCGTCCGCACCGCCGGAGGACCCCTGTGACCACGTTCCTCGACGCGCCCCACGCGTCCCCGACGCTCGTGCCCGTGTGCCGGCTCGACGACCTGCACCCCGACCGCGGCGCCGCCGCGCTCGTCGACGGCCGGCAGGTGGCGCTGTTCCGGCTCGCCGACACCGGCGAGGTCCGCGCGGTGTCCCACCGCGACCCGTTCACCGGGGCGAACGTCATCGCGCGCGGCCTGGTGGGCTCGCGCGGCGACGTCGCGATCGTCGTCTCGCCGCTGCACAAGCAGGCCTTCGACCTGCGCACCGGACGCTGCCTCGACGACCCCGACGTGGCCCTCGACACCTACACCGTCGACGTCGTCGACGGTGTGGTGCACGTCGGCGTCCCGCAGACTGGGTGATCGTGAACGTCCTGCGTCCCGTCCTGTCCGGCACCACCGTGCTGGTGACCGCCCAACGGCGAGCCGACGAGCTGTCCGGCGCCCTGCAGCGGCGCGGCGCCGAGGTGACGACCGCGTCGGCGCTCGGCGTGGAGTCCCACCTCGACGAGGCCGGTCTGCTGGCCGCGACCCGCGAGCTCGTCGCCGACCCGCCCGACGTGCTCGTGGTGACCACGGGCATCGGGTTCCGCGGCTGGTTGGACACCGCGGAGGCGTCGGGCCTTGGCCACGACCTCGTCGAGGCCCTCGCGCAGACCCGGATCGTGGCCCGCGGGCCCAAGGCGCGCGGTGCGCTCCAGGCGGCGGGTCTCGTGCCCGACTGGGTGGCGGAGTCCGAGACGTCGGCCGAGATCGTGCAGCTGCTCCTGACGGAGGGCGTCGACGGCCTGCACGTGGCGGTGCAGCACCACGGCGCGGGCGACGACGGCATCGAGAAGGCGCTGCAGGGGGGCGGGGCGGTCACGACGACCCTCGTCGTCTACCGCTGGGGCCCTCCGCCGGACCCCGAGGCCGTCGAGCGCTCGGTGGTCGCGGCGACCGCGGGCGGCTACGACGCGGTCGTGTTCACCTCGGCGCCCGGCGCATCGGCGTGGCTCGAGGTCGTCGAACGGCACGACGGTCTCGACGCGCTGCGCGCCCTGGTCGCGGCGGGCCGGCTGACCCTCGCCGCCGTCGGCCCGGTGACCGCCGAGCCGCTCGTCTCCCGCGGCTTCGAGCCCCTCGTGCCGGAGCGGTACCGCCTCGGGGCCCTTGTGCGGGAGCTGATCGTGCACCTCGGCGAGGACGCCGCCGCGATCGCGCTGCCCGACGGCCAGCTTCGGCTGCACGCCACCACGGCCACGCTCGACCACCAGCCGCTCCCGGTCTCCCCGAGCGGGCTCGCCGTGCTGCGGCTGCTCGCCGAGCGGCCCGGCACCGTGTGCAGCCGCGAGCAGCTGCTCGCCGTCCTGCCCGGGGAGTCGACCGACCCCCACACCGCCGAGATGGCCGTCGCGCGCCTGCGCGAGGCGATCGGCCGGTCCGCCGTCCTCACCGTCGTCAAGCGGGGCTACCGCCTCGCCGTGCAGGAGCACCCATGAACCCGCACCCCACCCGTCCCGCGCTCGTCGCGACCAGCCACGGCACGTCGAGCCCCGCAGGTCGGCGGGCGGTGCTCGGCCTCGTCGAGGCGGTGCGTCGCCGGCTGCCCGACGTCGACGTGCGTGACGCGTACGTCGACGTGCAGTCGCCGACGCCCGACGACGTGGTGGCCGGGCTCGCCGGTCCCGCCGTCGTGGTGCCGCTGCTGCTCGCCCCGGGGTTCCACGTGCGGGTCGACGTCGCCCGCGCCGCGTCGGCGCCCGGCTGCGTGGCCGCCCCGACCCTCGGT
>NZ_LUNF01000138.1:0-11533 GCF_001626145.1 Aeromicrobium sp. REDSEA-S32_B7 | reverse complement strand
GTGCGGACGTGCTGCGCCAGGACCGCCTCCACGCGGTCGGCGTCGCCCTGCTCGATCGCGTCGACGAGCGCGACGTGCTCCGCGTGCACGGGTGCGGGGTCCGCGTGCTGCTGCAGCGCCCAGCCGAGGACGCGGCGCAGCGGTCGGGCGGTGCGGCGCACGGTCGGTGCTGGCGCGAGGTCGAGCAGGCGCAGGTGGAACTCGGCGTTCAGCCGTACCGCGTCGGCCTCGCGTCCGCCGTCGATCGCCGACCCGGCGCGCATCAGCAGCGTGCGCAGCGACGACAGGTCGGTGCCCGTGGCGAGCAGGCGCCGCACGGCCACGGCGTCGAGCGCGTGCGCCACCTCCAGCAGCTCGCTCACCTGGTCGGGGGAGAGGTCGCTCACCGCCACGCCTCCCGTGGCCCGTTCGGTGGCGAACCCCTCGACGACCAGCTGGTGCAACGCCTGGCGCACCGGGACGCGCGAGACGCCGATCCAGTCGGCGAGCCGGCGCTCGACGAGACGTTGACCCGGCACGAGGTCACCGGCCACGATGAGGTCGCGGAGCACGTCGGCAGCGCGGTCGGCGTCGAGCGCACCCTCGCGGCGGGTCTTTGGCATACCAAAAGCGTAGCGGGTCGGTCGGCGGGCTCGTCCGTCTCGCGACCCAGACGTCGCCCGGCGTCCCTGCGCCACCTCGCTAGACTCGCCGCCGTGCTGACCATCGACCGCGCGACCCGTGACGCGATCATCGCCCACGCGCGCCGCGACCACCCGGACGAGGCGTGCGGCGTCGTCGCCGGGCCGATCGGCTCCGACCGTCCCGCGCGGCACGTGCCCATGGTCAACGCCGCGATGTCGCCCACCTTCTACGAGTTCGACTCCGGCGACCTGCTGCGGCTCTACCGCGACATGGACGACCGCGACGAGGAGCCCGTGGTCATCTACCACTCCCACACGGCCACCGAGGCCTACCCGTCGCGCACCGACGTGAACCTCGCGTCGGAGCCGAACGCCCACTACGTGCTCGTCTCGACCCGCGACGGCGGCGAGGTCGAGGGCACCGACGTCGACTTCCGGTCCTACCGGATCGTCGACGGCGAGGTGACCGAGGAAGAAGTCACCGTCGTCGAGCGTTACGACACCTGAGCACACCACCCCCCGAACCCCGGAAGAGAGCGACGACACCGATGGCCATCGAGGTACGGATCCCGACCATCCTGCGCACCTACACCGACGGCGAGCGCGCCGTGCAGAGCGAGGGCGCCACCGTCGCCGAGCTCGTCGAGAACCTCGAGGCCGCCCACACCGGCATCAAGGAGCGGCTGGTCGAGGACGGCAGCGTCCGCCGCTTCGTGAACGTCTACGTCAACGACGAGGACATCCGCTTCACCGGCGGGCTCGAGACCGCTGTCTCCGACGGCGACACCGTCGTGATCCTGCCCGCCGTCGCGGGTGGCTCCGTCGACGTCGCCGCGGTGTCTCCTGCCGCCCAGGGCCCGGCACCCCTGCCGGGTTCCTGAGCCGGTGACCCGCTTCGACTCGCTCGTCGACTCCGTCGGCGGCACGCCCCTCGTCGGGCTGCCGTCGCTGTCGCCGTCGCCGGAGGTCCGGCTGTGGGCGAAGCTGGAGGACCAGAACCCCACCGGCTCCATCAAGGACCGCGCCGCGCTCGCCATGATCGAGGCGGCCGAGGCCGACGGTCGGCTGACGCCCGGCTGCACGATCCTGGAGCCGACCAGCGGCAACACCGGCATCTCCATGGCGATGGTCGCCAAGATGCGCGGCTACCGGATGATCTGCGTCATGCCGGAGAACACGTCCGAGGAGCGTCGCCAGCTCCTGCGGATGTGGGGCGCCGAGATCATCCCCTCGCCCGCCGCGGGCGGCTCCAACGAGGCCGTGCGGGTCGCGAAGGGGCTCGCCGAGGAGCACCCCGACTGGGTGATGCTCTACCAGTACGGCAACCCCGCCAACGCCGAGGCGCACTACCGCGGCACCGGGCCTGAGATCCTGGCCGACCTGCCCGAGGTGACGCACTTCGTCGCCGGGCTGGGCACCACCGGCACGCTCATGGGCACGGGTCGCTTCTTCCGCGAGGCCAAGCCCGACGTGCGGATCGTCGCCGCCGAGCCGCGCTACGGCGAGCTCGTCTACGGCCTGCGCAACCTCGACGAGGGCTTCGTGCCCGAGCTGTACGACGCCGACCTCATCGACGCGCGGTTCAGCGTCGGCCCGCGCGACGCCGTGCGGCGCGTGCGCGAGCTGATCGAGCACGAGGGCATCTTCGCGGGCATCTCCACCGGCGCCATCCTGCACGCGGCGCTCGCCCAGGCGGCGAAGAGCCAGAAGGCCGGCGAGCGCGCCGACATCGTCTTCATCGTCTGCGACGGCGGCTGGAAGTACCTGTCCACCGGCGCCTACGAGGGCACCCTCGACGACGCCGAGGACGCGCTCGACGGCCAGCTGTGGGCCTGACCTCGCCGTTCGCGGTTCCGGGGCGGCGCCACCTCCGCTAGCCTCACCGTGTGCGCGACATCGTGGTCTTCTCCGGAAGCGCCCACCGAGCCCTGGCCGAGGCCATCTGCAGCGAGCTCGGCACGAGCCTCTCGCCGTCGGAGACCGTGCGGTTCAGCAACGACTGCCTGCAGTCGCAGCTGCTCGCCAACTGTCGCCAACGTGACGTGTACATCGTGCAGCCGCTGGTGCCGCCGACGCAGGACCACCTCATGGAGCTGCTGCTCATGGTCGACGCCGCGCGCGGTGCGTCGGCCGCGTCCATCACCGTCGTCGTACCGCACTACGCGTACGCGCGCTCGGACAAGAAGGATGCGTCGCGCATCTCGATCGGCGGCAAGCTCGTGGCCGACATGATGGCCACCGCCGGCGTGAACCGCGTGGTCACCATGACCCTGCACGCACCGCAGGTGCACGGCTTCTTCTCGATGCCGCTCGACCACCTGACCGCCATCGGGGAGCTCGCCGACCACTACCGCGACTCCGACCTGTCGAACGCCGTGGTCGTCTCGCCCGACTTCGGCAACGCGAAGACCGCGTCGCAGTTCGCGCGGCTCCTCGGCCTGCCGGTCGCGGCCGGCAGCAAGCAGCGCAAGGCCGACGACAAGGTCGTCATCGACGCGATCGTCGGCGACGTCGCCGGCAAGCGGGCCATCGTGCTCGACGACGAGATCGCCACCGGGGGCTCCATCGTCGAGCTCGTCTCGATGCTGGAGCGCCAGGGCGTCACGGAGATCTCCGTGGCGTGCACCCACGGGCTGTTCACCGGCAAGGCCGTGGAGCGGCTGCGCGACCACCCGGGCATCGCCGAGGTCGTCACCACCGACACCGTCCCGCCGCCGGCCGACTGGCCCGCCCTGCGCGTGCGGTCCGTCGCGCCGTTGTTCGCGCGGGCCATCGCCCGGATCCACGCCGGCGAGTCGGTGAGCAGCCTCTTCGACGGCGTCGACCCCACCCACGCCCCGCCGCAGCCCAAGCTGCCCCTCTGACGCCCCCTCCCGCCAGCGGTGACTTCTCCACCGCAAGCTGCGACGTCCGTCTCGGCGGTGAGTTCTCCACCGTGTGGGCGCTGGGACGGTGGCGAACCCACCGCCGACCCCGATGCGGTGGAGACGTCACCGTCTGGGGAGGCGTCCGTGTGTGGGACCGGGGTGCCGACGTCGGTCAGCCGGACTAGGGTCGAGCGACGACGAAGGGGGTCCGGCGTGAGCCGACGTGTGCTGGGGCTGCTGGGCGGCCTCGTGCTGGCCGTGCTGTCGCCGCTGCTCCTGGTGGCGCCGGCGCAGGCAGCCGACGGGGACGGCGCCGGCCGCGAGGTCGTGGTCGGCACCGAGGGCACCTACCCGCCCTTCTCGTTCAACGAGGACGGCCGGCTCACGGGCTACGACGTCGACGTCATGAAGGCCGTGGCGAAGGAGGCCGGCTGGCGGCTGCGGTTCGTGCAGTCCCAGTTCGACGCCCTCTTCGGCTCGCTCGACGCCAGCCGCATCGACGTGATCGCCAACCAGATCACCATCAACCCCGAGCGCGAGGCGCGGTACGCGTTCTCCGAGCCGTACGCCTACTCGCGGGGCGTCATCGTCGCGCGCAAGGGCTCCGACATCCGCACGTTGGCCGACCTGAAGGGTCTCACCACGGCGCAGTCGGCCACGAGCAACTGGTCGCAGGTGGCCAAGGACGCCGGTGCGAAGGTCGAGAACGTCGATCAGTTCTCCCAGGCCGCCGACCTGGTCGCCCGCGGCCGGGTCGACGCGATCGTCAACGACAACATCGCCGTCCTCGACTACCTCGCCACGTCGGGCAACGACCAGGTCGAGATCGTCGGCGACGCGGGCGACGAGGTCAGCCGCCAGTCGCTCGCGTTCCGCCAGGACGACGCCGACCTGGTGCGCGAGGCCGACCGCGCGCTCGACGCGCTGCGCGCCGACGGCACCCTGCAGCGGATCAGCGAGGACTACTTCGGCGCCGACGTCTCCGTCGAGGACGGGGGAGAGGCGCAGGTCGGCGGTCGCGACGAGGCGTCGTGGCTGACGAGCGTCCGCGAGGCCGCGTGGCCGGCGTTCGTCGCCCTGGTGAAGATCACCATCCCGCTCACCGCGATCAGCTTCGCGATCGGCCTCGCGGCGGCTGTGCTCATCGCCCTGGCCCGGGCGTCGTCCTCCCGGTGGCTCGCCTGGCCGGCCCGCTTCTTCATCTCCGCGGTCCGCGGCACGCCGCTGCTGCTCCAGCTCTTCGTAGTCTTCTACGGCCTGCCGCAGCTCGGGCTGGACCTCCCGTCCTTCCCGGCCGCGGTGCTGGCCCTCAGCGTCAACGTGGCCGGCTACGGCGCCGAGACGGTCCGGGGCGCGCTGCTGGCCGTGCCGCGCGGGCAGCACGAGGCCGCCGCGACCATCGGCATGTCGGGCCGTCTCGCCCTGCGCAGGGTCGTCCTTCCGCAGGCTGCGCGGATCGCCGTGCCGCCGCTGTCGAACACGCTGATCTCGCTGGTCAAGGACACCTCGCTCGTGTCGGTCGTGCTCCTCACCGACGTCACGCGCGTCCTCAACCAGCAGGCGTCCGCGTCGTTCGACTACCTGCCGCTGTACCTGCTCGGCGGCCTGTACTACTGGATCGTCTGCACCGTGCTCTCGGTGGCGCAGGGACGCCTCGAGACCCGACTGAACAGGTACGTGACGCCATGACCACGCCGTCGCTCCTGCAGGCCAGCGGCCTGCGCAAGACCTTCGGCGACAACGTCGTGCTCGACGGTGTCGACCTCGACGTGCCCGAGGGCACCACCACAGCCATCATCGGGCCCTCCGGCTCGGGCAAGACGACGCTGCTGCGCTCCCTCAACGCGCTCACCGTGCCCGACGCCGGCACCGTGTCCATCGGCGACGTGTCGGTCGACTTCGGGTCGCTGCCGCGCGGCAAGGAGGGACGTCGCGCTTGCGAGCGGCTGCGCGCGCAGAGCGGCATGGTCTTCCAGTCCCACGAGCTCTTCCCGCACCGCACCGTGCTCGGCAACCTCGTCGAGGGGCCCGTGCAGGTGCAGGGCGAGGACCCGGACGAGGCCGCCGCACGCGCCCGCGCGCTGCTCGAGCAGGTGGGTCTGGCCGGACGCGAGGACGCCTACCCGTCGCAGCTCTCGGGCGGCCAGCAGCAGCGCGTCGGCATCGCCCGCGCGCTGGCGCTGCGACCCCGCGTGGTGCTGCTCGACGAGCCGACGTCGGCGCTCGACCCCGAGCTGGTCGGCGAGGTGCTCGCCGTCGTGCGCGACCTCGCCTCGCAGGGGTGGACGATGGTGGTCGTCACGCACGAGATCCGGTTCGCGGCCGACGTGGCCGACACCGTCGTCTTCGTCGACGGTGGGCACGTCGTCGAGCGCGGACCCGCGCGCGACGTCGTCGACGCGCCCCAGCACGAGCGCACGCAGCGCTTCCTCGAGCGCGTCCTGCACCCGGGGTGACGATCATGACGGTCCCGGGACTGGCCGTGTCGCCGGACGGTCCGTAGGCTTGCGCCTCGTGGCGGACGCACCGATCGGGATCTTCGACTCAGGCTTCGGCGGCCTGACGGTCGCTCGAGCGGTGATCGACCAGCTGCCCCACGAGGCCGTGCTGTACCTCGGCGACACCGCCCGTCAGCCGTACGGCCCGCAGCCCATCCCCGCGGTCCGCGAGTTCGCGCTCGAGTGCCTCGACCACCTCGTCGCGCACGGCGTGAAGATGCTGGTCATCGCCTGCAACTCCGCGAGCGCCGCCGTCCTGCGCGACGCCCGCGAGCGCTACGACGTGCCCGTGGTCGAGGTGATCGTGCCGGCCACTCGTCGCGCGGCGCGCGCCACCCGCAACGGGAAGGTCGGGGTCATCTGCACCCGCGCGACCGCGGCGTCCCGTGCCTACGACGACGCCTTCGCCGCGAACCCCGGCATCGAGCTCCTCACGCAGGCGTGCCCCGACTTCGTCGACCTCGTGGAACGCGGCGTCACGAGCGGTCCCGAGGTCACCGCCGCCGCGGAGGAGTACCTCGCGCCGCTGCGCGAGGCGGGTGTCGACACGCTCGTGCTCGGCTGCACGCACTACCCTCTCCTGACCGGGGCGATCGCCCTGGCGATGGGCGAGGAGGTCACCTTGGTCTCGAGTGCGGAGGAGACGGCGAAGGACGTGTACGCCCGCCTGGTCCAGGACGACCTGCTCCGCGACCCCGCCGCGGGTGCGCCCGAGCACCGCTTCCTCACCACCGGCCGGCCTGACGAGTTCGGCGTGCTGGGCCGACGCTTCCTCGGTCCCGAGGTCGGCTCGGTCGGCCAGTTCGCGCAGGTGGTCGCGTGAGGCTCACCATCGTCGGCTGCGCGGGCTCCTACCCGGGGCCCGAGTCCGCCTCCAGCTGCTACCTCGTCGAGCACGAGGGCTTCAGGCTGCTGCTCGACCTCGGCAGCGGCGCCCTGGGCCCGCTGCAGCGCCACCTCGACCTGCGCGACGTCGACGCGGTGCTGCTGTCGCACCTGCACGCCGACCACTGCTTCGACCTCTCGGGCTTCTACGTGGTGAGCAAGTACCACCCGCAAGGCACCCTGCCGACGATCCCCGTCTACGCGCCCCAGGGCGCCGGTCCGTTCCTCGCGAGCAGCTACGGGCGCACCGAGGGACTGCAGATGGCCGACCAGTTCGACTTCCGCACGTGGGTCGACGGCGAGACCGTGCAGGTGGGGCCGTTCACGGTCACGCCACGCCTCATGGACCACCCCGTCGAGGCGTACGGCATGCGGCTCGAGGCCGGCGGCTCCGTGCTCGCCTACTCCGGCGACACCGCGCCCACGGAGGCCCTCGACGACGTCGCGCTGGGCGCCGACCTCTTCCTGTGCGAGGCGTCGTTCGTGGAGTCGGGGACGAACCCGCCGAACCTGCACCTGACCGGGGCCGAGGCCGGCGACTACGCCACGCGCGCGGGCGTCGGGCGTCTGCTCGTCACCCACGTGCCCGCCTGGACCGACCGCGACGAGGTCGCCGCCGACACGCGCTCGACGTTCGCCGGAGAGTTCGTGCTCGTGGAGGCCGGGCAGGTCTACGACGTCTGACGGACGTCGGTAGGGTCGCGACCATGACCACCCGCGAGGACGGCCGCGCCGTCGACGAGCTGCGTCCGATCACGATCACCCGTCACTGGCTCGACCACGCCCAGGGGTCCTGCCTGGTGGAGTTCGGCCGGACGAAGGTGCTGTGCGCCGCGTCGGCCACCGAGGGCGTGCCGCGCTGGCGCAAGGGCTCCGGCCTCGGCTGGGTCACGGCCGAGTACGCGATGCTGCCGCAGGCCACCCACGACCGTTCGCAGCGCGAGTCGGTCAAGGGTCGCATCGGCGGGCGCACGCACGAGATCTCGCGCCTCGTCGGGCGGTCGTTGCGTGCCGCGGTCGACTACAAGGCCCTGGGCGAGAACACGATCACCATCGACTGCGACGTGCTGCAGGCTGACGGCGGCACGCGGACGGCCGCCATCACGGGCGCCTACGTGGCCCTCGCCGACGCGGTCGCCCACCTGCGCGAGAAGGGTGCGCTCGCGGGCGAGCCGCTCGTGCAGTCGATCGCCGCGGTCAGCGTCGGCATCATCGACGGCACCCCGATGCTCGACCTGCCCTACGTCGAGGACGTCCGCGCCGAGACGGACATGAACGTCGTCATGACGGGGGAGGGCTCGTTCATCGAGATCCAGGGCACCGCGGAGGGCGCCCCTTTCGTCCGCTCCGAGCTCGACGCGCTGCTCGCGCTGGCCGAGAAGGGCTGCGCCGACCTGACGCGTCTGCAGCAGGAAGCCCTGCAGGCGTGACCCGCGTCGTCGTGCTGGCGTCGAACAACGCCAAGAAGCTCGCGGAGCTGCAGCGCATCCTCGCGCCGCTCGTGCCGGACGTGCAGGTGCTCGGGCTGTCCGACGTCGCCGACTACCCCGAGCCGGCCGAGACGGAGCCGACGTTCGAGGGCAACGCGCTGATCAAGGCGCGGGCGTGCCTGGAGGCCACGGGACTGCCGTCGCTGGCCGACGACTCGGGACTGTGCGTCGACGCGCTGAACGGCATGCCCGGTGTGCTGTCGGCGCGCTGGTCGGGGGTGCCGCGCAGTGAAGGCGGTGACAGGGCCAACAACCGGCTGCTGCTGAGCCAGCTGTCCGACGTCCCTCCGGAGCGTCGCACGGCGACCTTCGTGGCCGTGGTGGCGTTCTGCGCGCCCGACGGGCAGGAGCACATCGTCCGCGGCGAGATGCCGGGCCGCATCCTCGCGGCCGAGCAGGGCGAGGGCGGCTTCGGCTACGACCCGCTGTTCGCGGCCGACGGGTACGACGTGTCGACGGCGGAGCTCGCGCCGTTGGAGAAGGACGCCATCAGCCACCGCGGTCGCGCCCTGACGCAGGTCGCGCCGCTGGTGGCCCGAGCCCTGGGCGGCTAGCGCCCTGGGCGGCTAGGGCGTGGTGTCGGTCGCCGCCCGGGCCGTCGACTCCCGCTCGACCGGGGCGAGCCCGGTCGACCCGGGAGCGGGCTGGTCGAGGGCGCCGACGACCACGTCGGCCAGGGCGAGGCTGCCGGACAGCGTGGGGTGGACGCCGTCGATCGTGCGACCGTGCCGGTCGAGCGCACCCCGCGTGGGCACGTACTCCAGACCCTCGCGGAGCGCGGCGGCGTGCACGATCGACGTCACGCGACGCTGCTGCCACGGCTCGGTCGGGCCCCACGGGGGACCCAGCACCAGGATCCGGGTGCTCTCGGGCATCTGGCGCTTGACGAGGCGCAGGTAGCGCGTGACGGCCTGCTGCACGGCCGCGTCGGAGGAGGGGACCAGACGTCCCTCCGCGCACGACGCCCAGTCGTTGCGGCCGCCCTCGACGATGAACACCGACGGCGCCGGACCACGGAACGCGGCGCGGCGCTGGACGAAGGTGTCGCCGGTGCAGCCCATGCCCGGTCGCAGGTAGCCCGAGCCGGACTGCGCGTACGTGCGCACGGGCGTGTCGTAGTGCCGGGCCACGAAGCTCCACCAGCCCTGGTGCCGGCTGCCGGGCTCGTCGTCGTAGCGGGCCGTGATGGAGTCACCGACCACGACGATGCCGCGGGGGAACGGGTTGCGCGCGGCGACGGGCTCGCCGAGGACGGCCCGCTGGTCGGCGACCGTGGGCTCGCTGCCGACCGCACCCTGGTGACCCAGGGTGATCGCGAGGCTGGCGAGCAGACCGAGCACGAGGGCGCTGACGAGGACGTGTCGGTGGAGGGTACGTCGTGCCATCGTCTCGCTCTGTCCTCCCGTCGTCGCTCGTCGTCCCCAGCCTACGTCGCCCACGTCGAGTCAGGGGACGGAGTGACGGACGGCTCAGTGACCGCCGGCGAAGCCGTGCTGGCGCCAGGCCTCGTAGACGACGATGGCGGCGCAGTTCGCGAGGTTCATCGAGCGTCGGGCGGGCAGCATCGGCAGGCGCAGCTGGTCGGTCACACGGGGGTGCTGCTGCACGGCGTCGGGCAGACCGGTCGGCTCGGCGCCGAACAGCAGGACGTCGCCGGGCTCGTACGCGACGTCGGTGTAGGCGCGGGTGGCTCCGGTGGTGAAGGCGAAGACCCGCGCGTCGCCGAGCGCGGTCAGCGCCGCCTCGAGGTCGGCGTGCACGTGCAGCGTGGCGAGGTCGTGGTAGTCCAGGCCCGCGCGTCGCAGCTTCGGCTCCGAGAGGTCGAAGCCGAGCGGCTCGACGAGGTGCAGCTCCGCCCCGGTGGCGGCGGCGAGCCGGATCGTGTTCCCGGTGTTGCCCGGGATGCGCGGCTCGTGGAACAGGACACGGAACATGACGCCGTCACTCTAGGATGTCGGGCATGCCCGGACCGCACCCCCTCGGCCAGCCCAGGGTCCACGTGACCCACACGTTCCGCTCCGCGCCCGCCGACGTGTTCGCCGCGCTCGGCGAGCACGAGAACCTCGGCCGGCTGTTCGGCGCGAGCATCACGCGCCTGCGTGACGGTGAGACGTCGCGCAACGGTGTCGGGTCGGCGCGGACGCTGAAGATCGGCCCGCTGCCCGCGTTCGTCGAGACCGTGGTCGTGTCCGAGCCCGACGAGCGCATCGAGTACGAGATCACGCAGGGCAGCCCGCTCCGGGGCCACCGCGGCATCCAGGTGCTCACGCCGACCGCGGACGGCGGCACGCTGCTCGACTACACCATCCACTTCGACGCGCCGGTCCCCGGCGTGGCGGGCGTGGTCGCGAAGGTGCTGACCCAGAAGATCTCCGCGGGGCTGCCGCGGCTGCTGCCCTGACGGCGTCGGGGCAGGCGGGCTCAGAGCTCGTGCTCCCACGGCGGCTGGGCGCCCGCCCGGGCCACCCGCCCGGCTGGGCAGCAGGCTCGGCCGCACGTTGGGGTCGAAGGTCACCGTGCACATCGGGGCGAGGCGGCGCAGGGCGTCCTCCACCTCGTCGGCGCCCGGGTCGAGGAAGGCGGCGATCGACCCCGTGTGGATGATGTCGGGCACCTCCTCGGCCCAGATCCGACCCGGGTCCCAGACGATGTCGAACTCGTAGGTCGCGCTGCCGTCGTCGGCGAGCGTCGCCACGGCCGTGGAGGTGCGCTCGAGCTGCTTGAGGCCTGGCATGAGGCGCACGCCGGACTCGGCGAGGTGCATCCGCACCAGCGCGCCGAGGTCGTCGGTGGCCAGGCTCGTGGCCAGCACCGGGGTGACGCCCAGCCGACCGAGCCCGACCGCGACGTTCGCGGGACTGCCGCCGGGGTGCTCGGACCGGGAGCCGTCGGACCGTTCGACGATGTCGACGAGGGACTCACCGATGACGAGGACCATGCGCACAGTGTGCCGGTCCGGTGGCTCGCCGCACGACGCGCTCCGGCCGGGTGTGTCGCCCACGTGAGTGCCCCGGTGCCGGTGACAGGACTCGAACCTGCACGCCCAGGGGCACAGGAACCTAAATCCTGCGTGTCTACCAGTTCCACCACACCGGCGGGTGCGGCCCGAGTCTAGTGGGCGGCGCGTCCCGCACTCACCATGGTTGCCCGTCGCTCACCTGCGGATGCTT
>NZ_LUNF01000137.1:0-10899 GCF_001626145.1 Aeromicrobium sp. REDSEA-S32_B7 | reverse complement strand
CGGCGCCGGCGAGGTCGTCGCCACCATCGCCGACGCACCCGCCGCCGAGTAGCACCGCACCACCACCCGGCGCCGGTGGCCTGCCCCTACGGGCGGGTCACCGGCGCTGTGTCATTCCGCCGCGCACTCCCGCCGGAGTAGTCCTGCCGGCCGTCAGGAGGCGACGGGCGGGACCTCGGCCGGAGCCTGGGTGTCCACCTCGCCGTACGCCACGCCGGCGGCCCACACCAGCAGCACCGTCACGACCCAGGCCACCGGCGCCGGGTGGTGGTGCGGTGCTACTCGGCGGCGGGTGCGTCGGCGATGGTGGCGACGACCTCGCCGGCGCCGATGGTGGCGCCGATCTCGGCGGACAGGCCGGTGACGGTGCCGGCCTTGTGCGCGGTGATGGGCTGCTCCATCTTCATGGCCTCGATGACGAGGATCGTGTCGCCGGCGGCGACCTCCTGGCCCTCCTCGACGGAGACCTTGACGACGGTGCCCTGCATGGGCGAGGTGAGCGAGTCGCCGGAGACGGCGGCACCGGCAGCCTTGCCGCCCGCGCGCTTCGGCTTCTTGGCGCCGCCCGCGGCACCGGAGGCGGCGACGGCACCGAGGCCGCCGGGGAGGACGACCTCGACGCGCTTGCCGGCGACCTCGACGACGACGCGCTCGCGCTCGCCAGGCTCGGCGGTCTCGGACGGGCCGCTGTAGGGCTCGAGCTGGTTGTCGTAGTCGGTCTCGATCCACGTGGTGTACACGTCGAAGGAGCCGGGGGTGCCGTCGGGCTGGGTGGCGTTGTAGGCCGGGTTGTCGAGCACGTCGCGGTGGAAGGGGATGACGGTCGGCATGCCCTCGACGACGAACTCATCGAGCGCGCGGCGCGAGCGCTCGATCGCCTGCTCGCGGGTGCGGCCGGTGACGATGAGCTTGGCGACGAGCGAGTCGAAGGCGCCGGGGACGGTCTGGCCCTCCTCGTAGCCGCCGTCGAGGCGGACGCCGGGGCCCGACGGGGGAGCCCACTTCGTGAGGGTGCCGGGGGCGGGCAGGAACCCGCGGCCGCCGTCCTCGGCGTTGATGCGGAACTCGATGGAGTGCCCGATGATCTCGGGGTCGCCGTAGCCGAGCTCCTCGCCGGCGGCGACGCGGAACATCTCGCGGACGAGGTCGATGCCGGTGACCTCCTCGGAGACGCAGTGCTCGACCTGGAGACGGGTGTTGACCTCGAGGAAGCTGATGGTGCCGTCGCGGGCGACGAGGAACTCGCAGGTGCCGGCGCCGTAGTAGCCGGCCTCCTTCAGGATGGCCTTCGAGGAGTCGTAGAGGCGCTTCAGCTGGTCGTCGGACAGGAACGGCGCGGGCGCCTCCTCGACGAGCTTCTGGTGGCGGCGCTGCAGCGAGCAGTCGCGCGTGGAGACCACGACGACGTTGCCGTGCTGGTCGGCGATGCACTGGGTCTCGACGTGGCGCGGCTTGTCGAGGAACTTCTCGACGAGACACTCGCCGCGGCCGAAGGCGGCGACCGCCTCGCGGGTGGCCGACTCGAAGAGCTCGGGGATCTCCTCGATCGTGCGGGCGACCTTGAGGCCGCGTCCGCCGCCGCCGAAGACGGCCTTGATCGCGACGGGCAGGCCGTGCTCCTCGGCGAAGGCGATGATCTCGTCGGCGTCCTTCGCGGGCTCCTTGGTGCCGGGTGCGAGCGGTGCGTTGGCGCGCTCGGCGATCTGCTTGGCCTTGGCCTTGTCGCCGAGGGCGTCGATGGCCGAGGGCGGCGGGCCGATCCAGACGAGGTCGGCGTCGATGACGGCCTGGGCGAAGTCGGCGTTCTCGGCGAGGAAGCCGTAGCCGGGGTGGACGCTGTCGGCGCCGGAGCGCTTCGCGACGGCGATGATCTTCTCGATCGAGAGGTAGGAGTCGCCCGGGGTCGCGCCCTCGAGCGAGTAGGCCTCGTCGGCCATGCGCACGTAGATCGCGTCGCGGTCGGGCTCGGCGTAGACGGCGACGCTGCCGATGCCGGCGTCCTTGCAGGCTCGGATGACGCGGACCGCGATCTCGCCACGGTTGGCGATCAGGACCTTCTGCAGGGGCTTGCTCACGAACACTCTCCTCGGGATGGACAGGCTGGGCGGGGGGCCGCACCGCGTGCTGAGTCTAGGGGGAGTGGGCGGTCGTGGCCGGATGAGGTACGTCACGCCGGTCGCGCGTCCCCTCTCGTACAGGTTAACGACCGTTAACCCGCGGTGCTAGGCTCGCGCCATGGTCGCTGCATCGATGACAGGTCTCTCCCGCGAGCACGAGGACTTCCGCCGCACCGTCCGGGAGTTCGCGGAGGCCGAGATCGCGCCCCACGTGGCGCAGTGGGACCGCGACCACCACTTCCCGGTCGACGTCGTGCGCGCGATGGGCGACCTCGGGCTGTTCGGCCTCACGGCCCCGGAGGCCGTCGGCGGCGCCGACGGCGACTTCACGAGCCTGTGCGTCGCGATCGAGGAGCTGGGTCGGGTCGACCAGTCCCTGGGCATCACCCTGCAGGCGGGGGTCGGTCTCGGCATCAACCCGATCGTCGCCTACGGCACGCCCGAGCAGCAGGAGCGCTGGCTGCCCGACCTGGTGGCCGGGCGCACGCTCGCCGGCTTCGGGCTGACCGAGCCCGGCGCGGGCTCCGACGCCGGCGCCACCCGCACGCGGGCCGTGCTCGACGGCGACACCTGGGTGGTCGACGGCGCGAAGCAGTTCATCACCAACTCCGGCAACGAGCTGACGTCCGTCGTCACGGTCACCGCACGTACGGGGGAGCGTCCCGACGGACGGCCCGAGATCTCGGCGATCATGCTCCCGGCCGGGACGCCGGGCTTCGTCGCCGAGCCGGCCTACGACAAGCTCGGCTGGCACATCTCCGACACCCACCCGCTGACGTTCACCGGGGCCCGCGTGCCGGCCGACCACCTGCTGGGGGAGCGCGGACGCGGCTACGCGCAGTTCCTGGCCACCCTCGACGACGGACGCATCGCGATCTCCGCGCTGTCGGTCGGCTGCTTGCAGGCCTGCCTCGACCTGTGCGTGCAGTACGCGGGCGAGCGGCAGACGTTCGGCGTCCCGATCGGGGCGAAGCAGGGCGTCGCGTTCCAGGTGGCCGACCTCGCCGTGCTGCTGGAGGGGGCGCGCGCCCTCACCTACCGGGCGGCCGGCCTCAAGGACGCCGGGGCGCCGTACGCGGTGGTCAAGCAGGCCGCCTCCGTGGCGAAGCTGTACTCGACGGAGGCGGCGGTCACGGGCACGCGGATCGCCACGCAGGTCTTCGGCGGGTACGGGTTCATGGAGGAGTACCCGGTGGCGCGCTTCTACCGCGACGCCAAGATCCTGGAGATCGGCGAGGGCACGAGCGAGGTGCAGCGCATGCTCATCGCGCGCGGTCTGGGCCTGCCCGTCGAATGACGGCGGGCTGCGGCGGCGTCAGAGGGTGACGAGCGCGCGGCACGGCAGCGGCACGTGCCGCACCTGGTCGCCGAAGTCGACCTGCGCCGAGCGGGTGCCCTGGAGGCTGACGATGCGGCCCAGGCCCCAGGTGTCGTGGCTGACGCGCGCGTCGACCTCGTAGACCTCGTCCGGCACCTCGACGGGACGCTCGAAGGGGCTGGACGCATGGTGGCGGCGCGAGGTGGGCATCACCCATGGTCCCACGTGCGCGGGCCGTCGAGGGCCGGATCGCGCCACCTGGTCAGGCCGGGGGACGGTTCCAGAGGTCGGTCCAGACGACGTCGAGGTCGGCGACGAGGTCGCGCAGCAGCGGCAGGCTGATCCCGACGACGCAGTGGTGGTCGCCCTCGATGCCGCGGATGAAGGCCCCGCCGAGGCCGTCGATGGTGAAGGCGCCGGCGACGTGGAGAGGCTCCCCGGTGGCCACGTAGGCGTCGATCTCGGCGTCGCTGACGTCGGCGAAGTGCACGACGGTCGACGCGCTGTCGACGACCTCGCGCCCGCCGCGGCGCACGCAGTGCCCGGTGTGCAGCACGCCCGACCGCCCGCGCAGGCGCCGCCAGCGGGCCCGCGCGGTGTCGGCGTCGCCCGGCTTGCCCAGGATCTCGCCCTCGAAGGCCAGCACGGAGTCGCAGCCCACGACGAGCGCGTCGGGGTCGTCGACGCCGGACGCGACCGCACGGCACTTCAGCTGGGCGAGCGCGGCCGCGAGGTTGGCGGCGTCGTGGGTGGTCACCTGCGACTCGTCGACCCCGGAGACCACCACCTCCGGCTCGATGCCCGCCGCCCGCAGCGTCGCGAGCCGGGCGGGGGACTGGGAGGCCAGGACCATGCGCACCATGCGCCCATCGTGGCAGGTCACGCTCCCGTCCCGAGCGGTGACTTCTCCACCGAATGCGTCCCTCCGGCGACGAGCGGTGCGTCCTCCACCGTCACAGCGCTGGGACGGTGGAGGGGACACCTCTCGGCCGGCTTCGGTGGAGAAGTCACCGCTCCTGGGGGAGCAAGCCGTACGTCGCGGGCTCCGCGCACAGGTCCGGGTGGGCGAGCACGGCGTCGACGAGCCCGGGGGACCCGCCCACGGTGAACCACGACGGGTCGACGTCGGAGGCGATGCACCAGGCGTGGTCGGCGGGCCAGGTGAGCGACGCCTGCGGCAGGTCGGCGGGCCAGCCCGGTCGTGGTGGTCGGGCGCCCCAGACGCCGACGTCGGCGGCTGCGCCGGCGAACAGCAGGTAGGCGCGCTCGCCCGCGAGGTCGGCGCGCGGTGCGTCGAGCACGGAGCGGTCGAAGGCCGGCGCGACCTCCAGCGGAGGCGGCTGGCGGAACAGCCGACCGAACAGGCGGTGCGGGTCCATCTCGGCGTAGACCCTTCCGCCGCCCTCCAGCTCGCCCCAGCCCTCCCACAGGGCGAACCAGCACCGCTCCGGGGTGGTGGTGTGCTCGGCGGCGAGGCGGGTCACGAGCGCCACGACGTCCGGGTCGGGACGGTAGGGGTCGGCGTCCTCGCCGTCGAAGTGGACCGTGGCGTACGCGGGGAGGCCCGGCGCGCCCTGGGTGGCCAGCGCCGCCCAGGGCGCGTCGGCGCGCACGACCCAGTCCGCCACGGACAGGTCGGTCTCGTGGCGCAGGGTCATGCGACGGCCGTCAGGCCCAGGCGGAGCGACGCCAGGCGTCGGGCCCCACGCGCAGCGGCGTGCGCGCCGCGCGAGAGGGGTGGCCCCACTCGCTGCGCGGCTTCGGGCCAGCGGCATTCGCGGCCGCGTGGGCCGCGGCCGCGTTGCGCGCCGCGACGACCGCCACCAGGGCGGCGAGCTCCTCGGGCGTCAGGTCGCCGCGGACCACCCGCAGCACCGGCGTGACCGGTGCCGCGGTGGTCTCGGTCCCCTCGTCCTGGGGGGTCGTCTCGCCGGCCATCACAGCGGGATGTTCCCGTGCTTCTTGGGCGGCAGCGTCTCGCGCTTGGTGCGCAGCAGACGCAGGGCCTTCACGACCTCCGCGCGGGTCTGCGAGGGCTCGATGACGCCGTCGATGTAGCCGCGCTCGGCCGCCACGTACGGGTTGCAGAGCGTGTCCTCGTACTCGGTCATCAGCTCGGCGCGCTTGGCCTCGGGGTCGTCGGCTGCCGCCACCTCGCGGCGGTACAGGATGTTGACCGCGCCCGAGGCGCCGACGACGGCGATCTGGCCGGTGGGCCACGACAGGTTGACGTCGGCGCCGAGGTGCTTGGAGCCCATGACGTCGTAGGCGCCGCCGTAGGCCTTGCGCGTGATGATCGTGACGAGCGGGACGGTGGCCTCCGCGTAGGCGTAGATGAGCTTCGCGCCGCGGCGGATGATGCCGTTCCACTCCTGCTCCGTGCCGGGCAGGAAGCCGGGCACGTCGACGAACGTCAGCACCGGGATGTTGAAGGCGTCGCACGTGCGCACGAAGCGCGCGGCCTTCTCGGACGCGTCGATGTCGAGGCAGCCGGCGAGCTGCATGGGCTGGTTGCCCACGACGCCGACGGCGCGGCCCTCGACCCGGCCGTAGCCGATGACGAGGTTGGGGGCGAAGAGCGGCTGGACCTCGAGGAAGTCGCCGTCGTCGAGGACGGCTTCCATGACGGTGCGGATGTCGTACGGCTGGTTGGCCGAGTCGGGGATGAGCGTGTCGAGCGCCAGGTCGGTCTCGGTCGGCTCGAGGTCGGCGACCTCGTCGTAGACGGGCGCCTCCTCCATGTTGTTCTGCGGGAGGAAGGAGATGAGCGCCTTCACGTACTCGATCGCGTCCTCCTCGTCGGAGGCGAGGTAGTGGGCGTTGCCGCTGCGTGTGTTGTGGGTGCGCGCGCCGCCCAGCTCCTCCATCGTGACGTCCTCGCCGGTGACCGTCTTGATGATGTCCGGGCCGGTGATGAACATGTTCGACTTCTCATCGACCATGATCGTGAAGTCGGTGACGGCGGGGGAGTACACGTGGCCGCCGGCGCACGTGCCCATGATCATCGAGATCTGGGGGATGACGCCCGAGGCGTGCACGTTGCGCGTGAAGATCTCGCCGTAGAGGCCGAGCGAGACGACGCCCTCCTGGATGCGAGCGCCGGCACCCTCGTTGATGCCGATGATCGGGCAGCCCGTCTTGATGGCGAGGTCCATGACCTTCGTGATCTTCTCGCCGTACACCTCGCCGAGGCTGCCGCCGAAGATCGAGAAGTCCTGGCTGAAGACGCACACCTGGCGGCCGTCGATCGTGCCATAGCCGGTGATGACGCCGTCGCCGAGCGGACGGTTCTTCTCCAGGCCGAACTTGGTGGAACGGTGACGCGCGAGGGCGTCGAGCTCGACGAACGAGCCCTCGTCGAAGAGCTGCTCGATGCGCTCGCGCGCGCTCTGACGACCCTTGGCGTGCTGCTTCTCCGCAGCCCGCTCGGCGACCTCGACGGTGGCCTCGTGACGGCGTCGCCGGAAGTCCTCCAGCTTGCCCGCGGTCGTGTGCAGCTCCGGACGCTCTTCGATCTCTGCTTCGCTCACGAGGGTCAGAGTAGCGAGGGACGGGCTTCTGCGTTGTGTGAGGCTTGCCGCATGGACGCCTCGACCTCCGCCCCGCCTCCTGCCTCGGCCGGCGGCACCCCGACCCCCGACCGGCCCCTGCTCGACGTCGAGGAGCTGCGGCGTGCGCTGCTCGTCGGCGGCGGGCTGTGGACCGCGGTCGAGGTGTCGAGCACCACCGCGAGCACCAACGCCGACGTCGTCGCCGCCGTCGCCGAGGGTGCGCCCGAGGGTCTCGTCGTCACCACGGAGCACCAGACGGCCGGGCGCGGTCGGCTCGACCGACGCTGGGAGGCGCCCCCGCGCTCGGGCCTGGTGGTCTCCGTCCTGCTGCGCCCCGACGCCGTGGCGCTGCCGCAGTGGACGTGGCTGCCGCTGCTCGCGGGCATCGCCGTCGACCTCACGGCCCGCGACTGCGGGGTCGCGTCGGGGCTGAAGTGGCCCAACGACGTGCTCGTCGACGGGCGCAAGCTCTGCGGGATCCTCGTCGAGCGGGCGGAGGGGCCCGCCGGCGCCGCCGCCGTGCTCGGCATCGGAATCAACCTGACCCTGACGCGGGAGGAGCTGCCCGTGCCGACGGCCACGTCCTTCGCGCTCGCGGGCGCGGCCACCACCGACCGCGGCGTGGTGCTGCAGATCCTGCTCGGCCACCTGGAGCGTCTCTACCGGCGGTGGGTCGCCGGTGCCGGCGACCCGACCCTGCTGCGCGCTGACTACCTCGAGCGCTGCGTCACGCTCGGCTCCATCGTCCAGGTGGACCTGCCCGACGGGTCCGTGCTGCGGGGACGAGCCGACGACGTCGACCCCCTGGGTCGTCTGGTGGTCGCCGGACGTGCGATCAGCGCCGGCGACGTCACGCACGTGCGGCCCGCGCCCTGAGCGGCCGGAGACCCGCCCGTCAGGAGCCGTGATCCCTCCCGGTGCCCGGGCCCGCCGTGGGAGGATTCGGGCATGGCGCTCTCCCGCAAGTTCATGATGGACGGCGAACAGGTCGTCACCACGACGCGCACCCACGTCAAGGTCCTGTTCGTCCCGCTGGTCATCCTGCTCGCCGTCGCGTTCGCGGGCAGCTTCCTCGCGGCCAGGGCGGGCGGCTCCGGCGACGGCTACGTCCGGTGGGCCGTCGTGGCGATCGCGGTCGTCGTCGTGCTGTGGGGGAGCGTGCTGCCGTTCCTGCGCTGGCTGTCGTGGACCTACAGCCTCACCACGCAGCGCCTCGTCGAGCAGAAGGGCATCCTCACCCGTGAGGGTCGGGTCATCCCGCTCAGCCGGATCAACGACGTCTCCTACGAGAAGAACCTCAACGACCGGATCCTCGGCTGCGGCACGCTCATCATCCACAACGCGAGCGAGGAGGCCGGCCTCGAGCTGCGCGACATCCCGCACGTCGAGTCCTTCCACCGCCAGGTCAGCGACCTCGTGTTCGCCGCGCACCGGGGGAGCGATGAGTCGGTCTGACCTGCGTGACGAGCTCGCCCGGCTGATCCTCCACGAGGGGATGGACCTCACCGGCGAGCAGGTCGCCGAGCAGGCGGGGCTCGACCTCGACCGCGCCGAGCGGCTCTGGCGCTCGCTCGGCTTCGCCGACAGCGGCGACGTCCCCGCCTACGGCGAGCACGACGTCGCGGCCGCGCGCCTCGTCGCCGCCGCGTTCGACGAGGGGTTGCTCGAGGAGCGCACCATCTTCCGCATGACGCGAGCGCTCGGCCAGACGCTCGCCCGACTCGCGGACTGGGAGGTGCAGACGATCGTCGACCAGGTCGAGGCCGACGTCGACGCCGGTCGCGCGAGCAGCCGGCTCGAGAGCGCGGTCGCGATCGCCGAGCACGTCGCCCCCGGCTTCGACCGGCTGCTGCTCTACGCGTGGCGGCGCCACCTCGCGGCGGCCGCCGGCCGGCTCGAGGCGCTCGGCGCGGTCGACGCGGAGCTGCTGTCGACCACCATGAGCATCGGCTTCGCCGACCTCTCCCGGTTCACGGCCATGACCAACACGCTGAGCGACGTGCGCCTCGGTGAACTGGTCGAGAACTTCGAGACCCGGTGCACCGACGTCGTCACGTCGCGGGACGGTCGTGTCATCAAGGCGCTCGGCGACGCCGTCCTCTTCGTCAACCCCGACCCGCGCGAGGCGACGCTCACCGCCCTGGAGCTGGTGGCGAACATCGGGTCGCGCGACGACCTGCCCGACGTCCGGGTGGGCCTCGCGACCGGCTCGGTCATCAGCCGCCTGGGCGACGTGTTCGGCCCGCCCGTCAACCTCGCTGCGCGGCTGTCGCACGTCGCGCGAAGCAACCGGGTCCTCGTCGACGACGCCACGGCGGCCGACCTGACCGACGAGGAGTTCGAGATGCGGACCCTGCCGCCACGGCCGCTGCGCGGGTTCGGGAACGTCTCGCCGATCACCGTCAGCCGGCGTCGCGCGTTCCGGCCCCGCACCGTCAGGCGCTGGTAGGACCGCGTCCGACGGTCGATATCCTGCGGGCATGTCGCTGACACCGCACCTCGCCGTCGTCGGGGGCGGCCAGCTCGCCCGCATGATGCAGGTCCCGGCCGTCGCGCTGGGCCTGCGGATCCGGCTGCTGGCCGAGGGCCCCGACGTCTCCGCAGCCCAGGTGGTGCCCGACCACCTCGTCGGCGACCACACCGACCTCGACGACCTGCGCGCCGTCTGCGCGGGCAGCCCGGTCGTCACGTTCGACCACGAGCACGTCCCGCCGGAGCACCTGCGGGCGCTCGAGGCCGAAGGTCACGCGCCGCGGCCCGGGCCCGACGCCCTGCTCTACGCGCAGGACAAGGGCGAGATGCGCGTGCGGCTGAGCGTCCTCGGGCTGCCGTGCCCGCTCTTCCTGCTCCTCCCCGGCGACGTCGAGGAGGCCCTCGAGGAGCTCGCGGACTTCGGCTACCCGGCCGTGCTGAAGACGACCCGCGGCGGGTACGACGGCAAGGGCGTGTGGGTGGTGCGCAGCGCCGACGACGCGGCCGAGGTCCTCGCCACGGCGTTCGCCGAGGGACGGGAGATCCTGGCCGAGGAGCTCGTCGACTTCCGCCGCGAGCTCAGCGCCCAGGTGGCCCGCACCCCGTCGGGTGACGTCGTCGCCTACCCCGTCGTGCAGTCGACCCAGGTCGACGGCATCTGCAAGGAGGTCGTCGCACCGGCGCCCGACCTCGATCCCGCGCTCGCGCAGGAGGCCACCGACGTCGCCGTCCGCGTGGCGGAGCAGCTCGGCGTCACGGGCATGCTCGCCGTCGAGCTGTTCGAGACCGCCGACGGACGCGTGCTCGTCAACGAGCTGGCGATGCGTCCGCACAACACCGGCCACTGGAGCATCGACGGTGCCGCCACGAGCCAGTTCGAGAACCACCTGCGGGCCGTGCTCGACCTGCCCCTCGGCCCCACGACCCCGCACCACGCGTGGACGGTCATGGTCAACGTGCTCGGCGGCGCCGTGCAGGACCTCGAGGCCCAGGAGGCCGTCGTGCTCAGCGCCGTCCCGCACGCCAAGGTGCATCTCTACGGCAAGGGTGTGAAGCCCGGGCGCAAGGTCGGGCACGTCACCGTCACCGGCGACGACCTCGACACCGTCCTCGCCGACGCCCGCCGCGCCGGCGCCCTCCTCCAGGACGGCTGAGTCCTTCGGTCCGGCTGCCGCAGGGGGTCTGGGTTTGCTGATGCGCAGCCTGCCGAGGCTTGTGGTTGCTGGTGCGCTGCCTCGGCTGGTGCTGGAGTCGGTTTCCGAAAGGGCCTCGACCGGCAGCGGGCCTGGGGGCGGCTTCGGGTCTCGGGGTCTGGTCTGAGCTTGCCCTCGACGCAAGGTTCTTCGTTTCTGCGTTCTTGACCCACCGTTCTGCGTTCGCGCGTCCTATCGGTGGATCTGCAACCGCAGGAGCCGTTCTGCGGTTGAAGATCCACCGATAG
>NZ_LUNF01000136.1:0-10199 GCF_001626145.1 Aeromicrobium sp. REDSEA-S32_B7 | reverse complement strand
ATCAACGTAGAGCGCGCACCCACCACCGCTGGTCGAGTAGCCGATGCACGCGAGGAACGAGCGTTCGCGTCGGCGTATCGAGACCACTCGGGGCAGACCAGCGTCGAGCGGGCACGCACCCGAGCCTGACCGCTGCCGAGGTCTCGATACAGCGGGACGCCTTCGGCGTGCACCACTCGACCTGCCCTCACCGCTCCTTCGCTGCGCTCAGTCGGGTTCGGGCATCGGGTTCAGTCATCCATCAGGCCGGACTCGAACGCGACGATCACCGCCTGCACGCGGTCGCGGGCACCGAGCTTGGTGAGGATGCGCGAGACGTGCGACTTCACCGTCGCGCTGCTCACATACATCTCGGCGGCGATCTCGGCGTTGCTGAGCCCACGGGCGAGGGCGCGGAGCACGTCGCGCTCGCGGTCGGTCAGGTCGTCGAGGACGGTCGCGTCGCCGCGGGCGCGTCCGGTGGAGCGGGCGATGACACGACGCGTGACCTCGGGCGCAAGCAGCCCGTGACCCTGCGCGGCGAGGCCGATGGCGCTCACGAGGTCCTCGGGCGGGCAGTTCTTGAGCAGGAACCCGCTGGCGCCGGCCTGCAGCGCCGCGAACAGGTACTCGTCGTCGTCGAACGTCGTGAGGATGAGCACGCGTGTGTCGGGGTGCTCGGCGACGATGCGCTCTGTGGCGGTGATGCCGTCGGTGCCGGGCATCTGCACGTCCATCAGCACGACGTCGGGCGACAGCGCCGCGACCTGGCGCTGCGCCTCGTCGCCGTCGCGCGCCTCGCCGACGACCTCGATGTGGTCCTCGATCTCCAGGATCATCGAGAACCCGGCGCGGATCAGCTCCTGGTCGTCGACGAGCAGCACGCGGATGGGGGTGGTGTCGCTCATGCGTCCTCCCGGTCGACGGGGATGCGTACCCGCACGCGGAAGCCGCCCGCGGGTCGGGGGCCGATGTCGGCGAGGCCGCCGTGCATGGCGACGCGCTCGCGGATGCCGTCGAGCCCGAACCCGCCGCCGTCCTCGCGGGCGTGGAGCGGGTGGGGCCGTCGTCGAGCACCTCCACCTCGACCGCGGCGCGCTCCCCCGGCTCGCTGAGGTGGCGCAAGGTCACCCGCGCCGACGTCGCCGCGGAGTGACGGCGCACGTTGCTGAGCGCCTCCTGCGCGACCCGGTAGAGCGACAGCCCGACCGTGTCCGGCACGGGGAACGTCTCCCCCACGCAGTGCACCTCGACGGACGGGCGGTCGGTGGTCACGGCGAGCTGGCGGACGTCGTCGAGGCCTGGCTGGGGGCCGCGGTCCGACGGCGCGGCGTCGTCGTCGGAGCGCAGCAGCCCGACGATCTGGTGCATCTGGGCGACGGCCTGGCGCGACGACGTCTCGATCGCCCCGAGCGCCTCGCGGGCGCGCTCGGGCCGGGCCTCGAGCAGGCGGCTGGCGCCGGCGGCCTGCACGCCGATGCCGCTGACGTGGTGCGCGACGACGTCGTGCAGGTCGCGTGCGATCCGGACCCGCTCGGCCTGCACGGCCTGCCGCTGCTCGACGTCCTGCACGGCGCGCTCGCGCTCGCGCTGGTCCTCCACGAGCGCGCTGCGTCGGGCGCTGAGGTAGGCGGCCTGCCCCCAGGCGATGGCTCCGAAGAAGTACATGACGTTCAGCGCGACGCTGTAGACGATGAGCGCGACCTTGGGTGGCAGCAGACCGGTCTGTTCGCCGAGCGGCGGCATGAGGTCGCGACCGAACGACCACAGCAGCCAGCCGAACATGCCGACGAGCACCACCAGGGTGACGACCATCAGCGACCTCGGCCGCCGCGACCACGCCCACGCGGCGTAGAGCGCGGCGAAGAGCACCATCTGGATGGTGAAGACGGCGCCCAGCTCGAGCAGCCGCTCGCCGACGACGATGAAGACGGCCGAGACCACCACGAGGACGGTCAGCGGGTACTGCCGACGCCAGCACAGGGCGAGGCCGCCGAGGCCGAACCACAGGTACGCCTCGACACCCTTCCAGCCCGTCGACACGCCCGACGCGCTGGCGTAGACCTGCACCGACGCGACGCTCACGAGGGCCGCGACGACCCCCAGGACGACGTCGGTCGCCAGCTGGGCGCGCGTGGGTCGCGGTCGGGTCCAGGAGCGGTCGAGGATGCTCACGCCTCGACCCTAGCGAGGCTACGCCCCGGTAGGCGTGCGCCCGTGGCGACGCTGGGACGGCGGCGTACGCTGGACGGCGTGACGATCGCACCGGACGGCCGCAAGATGCTTCGACTCGAGGTCCGCAACAGCCAGACCCCGATCGAGAAGAAGCCCGAGTGGATCAAGACCCGCGCGAAGATGGGTCCTGAGTACAACGAGCTGATGAAGCTGGTGAAGGGCGAGGGTCTGCACACGGTCTGCCAGGAGGCCGGCTGCCCCAACATCTTCGAGTGCTGGGAGGACCGCGAGGCCACCTTCCTCATCGGCGGCGAGCAGTGCACGCGACGTTGCGACTTCTGCCAGATCGACACCGGTAAGCCGGCTCCGCTCGACCGCGACGAGCCGCGTCGCGTGGCCGAGAGCGTGCAGAAGATGGAGCTGCGCTACTCGACGATCACCGGCGTCGCCCGCGACGACCTGCCCGACGGTGGCGCGTGGCTGTACGCCGAGACGGTCCGCAAGATCCACGAGCTGAACCCGGGCACCGGCGTCGAGAACCTCATCCCCGACTTCAACGGCAAGCCCGACCTGCTCGAGGAGGTCTTCAGCTCCCGGCCTGAGGTCCTCGCGCACAACGTCGAGACCGTGCCGCGCATCTTCAAGCGCATCCGTCCGGCGTTCACGTACGAGCGCTCGCTCGACGTCATCACGCAGGCGCGCGACTACGGCCTGGTCACCAAGAGCAACCTCATCCTCGGCATGGGCGAGACCCGCGAGGAGGTCTCGCAGGCGCTGCGCGACCTGCACGAGGCGGGCTGCGACCTCATCACGATCACGCAGTACCTGCGCCCCTCCCCGCGCCACCACCCCGTCGAGCGCTGGGTGAAGCCCGAGGAGTTCGTCGAGCTCAAGGACGAGGCCGACGAGATCGGCTTCGCCGGCGTCATGTCGGGCCCGCTCGTGCGCTCGTCGTACCGCGCCGGACGCCTCTACCAGCAGGCCGTCGAGAGGCGTGAGTCCACGGGCGAGGTCGTCCTCCGCCACACGGACGGCGCCGCCTGAGGCACCCGTAAGATGGACGGCATGTCCACCCCTGCCGCCCCGCCCGAGGGACGTCTGCGCCAGCTGCGCCAGGCGTACAAGATCACCAAGCAGTCCGACCGCAACGTCGGCCTGTTCATGCTGCTGGCCTTCGTGCTGGGCGCCGGCATCCCGGCCGTGCTGCTGCTGACGTTCATCGGCACCGGCGTGCTGGCGATCGTCCTCACCGTGATCATCTCGGTGCTGTTCGGCATCCTCGGCGCGCTGTTCGTGCTCGGACGTCGCGCGGAGAAGGCGGCCTACTCGCAGGTCGAGGGCCAGACGGGCGCCGCTGCAGGCGCGCTGCAGATGCTGCGTCGCGGCTACCACGTCAAGCAGGCAGCGGCCTTCAACAAGAACCAGGACGTCGTGCACCGCGTCGTCGGGCGTCCGGGCATCATCCTCGTCGGCGAGGGCAACTCCACCCGCGTGCGCAGCCTGATCGCGTCGGAGCGCAAGAAGCACGCGCGCATCGTGGGCGACGAGGTGCCGGTGCTCGAGGTCGTCGTCGGTCGCGGCGACGGCGAGGTGCCGCTGCCGAAGCTGATCAAGCACGTGCGCAAGCTGCCGAACGCCATCAAGCCGGCCGAGCAGACCGCGATCCTCAACAAGCTGAAGGCGCTCGACGCGATGCGCCCGGCCGCACCCATGCCGCGTGGCCCGGTGCCGACGAGCATGAAGGGCGCCCGCCGCCAGATGCGGGGCTGATGCCTCGCACGTGGCTGGTCCTGGCGCTCGCGGCGACGCTCGGCGTCGGCGCGTGCCAGGCGGCGACGTCGGGCGAGATGACGAGCCAGACGTACCGCTCGCTCGACGCGCGCGGCGACGCGCTCACGCCCGACGACGTGCGCGAGGCCGGTGGCACGGACGACCCCGACCTAGCGCGCACGTTCGTCGAGGAGGGCGGACGGGCGGAGCCGTCGGGGGCGTCGTGCCTGTACGCACGGACGACTTACCGCGAGTCCTACCGCGGGGTGGCGCGCTTCTGCTTCGACGGCGCGACGGTCGTGTCGGTGGAGCGCAACCGCGCCGACCTCGACCGCTGAGCGACGTCAGATCCCGAGGCGGGCGACGCGCGACCCGGAGAGGATGTCGTGCAGTCCCCGGTGGTCCTCGTTCTGGATGACGGCGGGGATCACGAGGCACAGCAGGGCCGTGCGCAGCGCCGCCCGCGGGAGGCCGATCGGCTGCCCGTCGGGCGAGACGACCTGCAGGCTCAGCACGCGCTTGCCGATGGAGTAGCCGAGCACGCCGGTCAGGAGCGTGACCTCGACGAAGAAGACCCCGAGGGTGACGAAGGAGCTGACGGCCCCCTCCCCCGCCAGCGGCGTCCGGGTGACCGCGACGACGCTGAGCATCGCCACCGCCCAGTCGATGAAGAGGGCCAGCAGGCGGCGACCGAGCGAGACGTCGTACACGTCGTGAGCCTAGCGGGCGGCTCGCCGCCGACACGTGGCGTTCATCCTCGGGCGAGACTTGTAACATGCCCGAAACAATGGAGTGACGGTAGGGAAACTGCCTCTGCCTAGCGTCGGTGACGCGGCCGCCGAGGCGTCCGCTCCCGCCACATCGACGACCAGGCCACCATCGCGTGGCTGAGGAGGCCCCATGTTCGGCAATGCCGACGAGTTCTTCAAGTACGTCAAGGACGAGGGCGTCGAGTACCTCGACGTCCGTTTCACCGACCTGCCCGGCATCCAGCAGCAGGTGACGCTGCCGGCGTGGACGTTCGACGCCGACGCCGCCGAGAACGGTGTGGCCTTCGACGGCTCGTCGATCCGCGGCTTCCAGAGCATCGACCAGTCCGACATGGTGCTCTACCCCGACTTCGGCACGGCCTACGTCGACCCGTTCAAGCGTCGCAAGACGATCGCGATGGACTTCTTCGTCCACGACCCGATCACGGGCGAGGCCTACTCGCGCGACCCCCGCAACATCGCCCGCAAGGCGGAGGCGTACCTGGCCACCACCGGCATCGGCGACACCGCGTTCTTCGCGCCCGAGGCCGAGTTCTACATCTTCGACCGCGTCAACTACGGCACCAGCGCCAACAAGTCGTTCTACGAGATCACGTCGCTGGAGTCGGCCTGGTCGACCGGTGAGGACATCACCGACAACCGCGGCTACAAGGTCCGTTACAAGGGCGGCTACTTCCCCGTCGCGCCGACGGACCAGACGGCCGACCTGCGCAACGACATGATGACGAACCTCGCGAACGCGGGCCTCGTCCTCGAGCGCGGTCACCACGAGGTCGGCACGGCCGGCCAGGCGGAGATCAACTACAAGTTCGACACGCTGCTCAAGGCGGCGGACGACATCATGAAGTTCAAGTACATCGTCCGGAACACGGCGTGGGCCGCGGACAAGACGGTGACCTTCATGCCGAAGCCGATCTTCGGCGACAACGGCTCGGGCATGCACGTGCACCAGTCGGTCTGGAAGGACGGCTCGCCGCTGTTCTACGACGAGGCCGGCTACGGCGGACTGTCCGACACCGCCCGTCACTACATCGGCGGCATCCTGAAGCACGCGCCGTCGCTGCTGGCGTTCACGAACCCGTCCGTGAACTCCTACCACCGTCTGGTGCCGGGCTTCGAGGCCCCGATCGCGCTGGTCTACTCGGCCCGCAACCGTTCGGCCTGCGTCCGCATCCCGATCACGGGCTCGAACCCGAAGGCCAAGCGCATCGAGTTCCGCTGCCCCGACCCGTCGAGCAACCCCTACCTGGCCTTCTCGGCCCTGCTGCTCGCCGGCATCGACGGCATCAAGAACAAGATCGAGCCGCCGGCCCCGATCGACAAGAACATCTACGAGCTCCCGCCGGAGGAGTACGCCGAGATCGACATGGTCCCGACGTCGCTGAACGCGGTCCTCGACAACCTCGAGGCTGACCACGAGTTCCTCACCCAGGGCGACGTGTTCACCCCCGACCTCATCGAGACGTGGATCGACTACAAGCGCACCGAGGAGATCCTCCCGGTCCAGCTGCGTCCGCACCCGCACGAGTTCGAGCTGTACTACGACATCTGATCTGAGGGTTTTCACCCTCTGCCAGTCGTTGCCGAAAACGGCGGCTGACCTGCGGAGACGTCTTTCGACGTCTTCCAAACGTCAGCCGCCGTTTCTCGTTGGTGTGTGTCACCAGTGTGTCAACAGAATCAGCAGGACCGGCCTCGGCAATACCCCACCAACGCAACACGACATTAGGCGCAAGCCTAAGATGACTCGGGCACAGTACGCGGCGGCTGTCGGAAAGGACCTGGTGCCCGTTTGGCGAGCGTTGGTACAGCATGCATGAGCGGCTTCCATCCCACGAATCCATGAACCCATAGGGCGCGTCGTTAGTGTGCGCTGGGTGGCACGATCACGACCCTGATCAAGATTTGCATCCGGACGAGAGCGGCGTTTGCTGACGTTCGTGGCGACGCATGGTGGTCTTGCAACATGACGCAAGTGACCCCTGTCCGGTCCAGGCGCGACCTCAAACGCACCGAGCGTTCGCGGAAGGCTTCGAATCAGAATCGACCCGGACCGATGCAGGAATATTTCTGTCGATAAGAGTGGAATATCGTCGGATGGTCTGCCTATAGTTACAGGTGTGGCATTCCCTTCAGTTCATGAGGAGACGCGCCGGCCAATGGTCGGCACGGTCCGAGTCGCGCGCGGGTTGACGCAGACTGAACTCTCAGCGCGCAGTGGGATCTCGCAAGCGGTGTTGTCGAAGTTGGAGAGTGGCGCGGTCGAGCTGGACTCAAGTCGATTAGCCGCATTGTCAGTTGCGCTGAAGACTCCCGAGGAGCTCTTACGTCTCCCCTACGCCGACGTCGGTGCCGCCCCGTTCGTTTTTCATCGCAAGCGTTCGACGCTCCCTGTTTCGAAGGCCAACCAGATCCGGGCGGAGTTGGAGCTTACGCATCTGCAGGTTGAGCGCATCCTTGGGGAGCGGCGGCCTACGACGGCGATCCGGCGCACCCCGTTGCCCGACGACGGGTTCGTTTCCCCGGAGGAGCTTGCGCAGGATCTGCGCAAGGAGCTGTCGATCGCGCCGGGCCCGATCCCGGACCTGACTGCGGTGCTCGAAGCGGCGGGCGTGGTCGTGCTGGTGAGGGACTTCGGGTCCGCCCTGATCGACGCGATCATGAGCTGGCCCGACGGCCGCGTGCCGCTGGTGATCGCTGGCATGCATGCGCCTGCGGACCGGCAGCGGTTCACGATGGCGCACGAGCTCGGTCACGCGGTGATGCATCAGGTGCCGACAGAGAACCAGGAGTCCGAAGCTGATCGGTTCGCGAGCGAGCTGCTGATGCCGGCGTCGGATATCGCGCCGGCGCTGAAGGGGGTCACGGTCCCTCGGCTGGCTCAGCTCAAGCCGGTGTGGGGTGTCTCGATGGCTGCTCTACTTCGAAGGGCTCGGGACCTCGGTGGCATCAGCGAGTCGCAGTACAAGCAGGTCAACATCGAGTTCTCCAAAGCCGGCTACCGGAGCCGGGAGCCGGTGGAGTTGCCCCGAGAGTCGCCATCGCTTCTGGACGCGGCGCTCGAGGAGCGGATCTTGGCAGGCGAAGACGTTCAGATGATCGCGGAGTCGGCGTTGATGACCGAGGCTGAGTTCCGCAGAGTTTATGGAGGTGAGGCAGATGAGCGTTGACCAGGGATCGATCCTGAGCACCGTCGTCGATGGCCGCACGTCGTCAGTGCATGCCTCGCGTCCGAGCGTCGTGGGTTCGACTGTCGAGCAGCGACTCTCGCGTCGCGTGTTGGTCGTGGCGAGTACCGAGGCGACCCAGACCGCGGCCCACGTCGACACCGCCGGTGGCGGTCTCGTGGTGGCCGGGACTGAGGCGACGCGGACGGTTCGGCAGATCAAGGCCGCCTATCCCAATCTGACCCTGCTTGTCGACCCGACGTCCCACACCGGGCATGTCGCATCGGAGGCTGAACCGTTCATGCTCGGCGAGGAGGGTCTGTTCGAGTTCACCTTGGCCGATCACCTGGCGGGGCAGATCAGTGCCGGTGCCGACATCGCGGTGACCCCGACGGGCTTCATGGAGCCCGGCGATCCGAAGGCTCTCAAGGCAGCCCTGGAGATCGTAAACGCGGTGGACCGCGATGATGTTCTGTTTCTGCTGCCCGCGCACCCCCGCTGGTGCGCCGAGCCCAACGTCCAGCAGCTCATCGCGGTGGCCAGGCGCAGCCGGCACCCGGTGGCGCTCGCGCTGGGACATAAGACGGACCCGCTGACGACCAAGGGAGTTCCGGCGGGGTTCAGGCGGTTCTTCGCAGAGGTCGGGTGGGCGATGCCCTGGAGGACCGATCTGGCTGCATTCGACGCGCTCGCTCACGGCGCCAAGGCCGCGGCGGTCGGGCAGCTGCCCAGCCTCCGACGGATCAACCTGCCGGGCGAGAAGGGCTTCGCCGGCCGACCGGGTGAGAAGTTTCCCAGCGTCTTGATGAACGACCTGCTTCGCTACAGCCGCGTCAGCCACATGCGGGAGAACTGGTTCGCCAGCGTCAGCCCCTACGCCTGCGACTGCTCGGTGTGCGTTGGGCGCGCGGTCGACCGGTTCAGCGGATCGCCTGAACATCGCCTCGAGGCGCACCTGCATAACCTCGCGATGATCAACGCGATGCGCCAGGACATTGACGGACTGACCCAGGCGCAGATCGCCCAGTGGTGGCGTCGTCGCCTGCTCGACTCCGAAGAGGCGCACATCAAGCTCGGCGCCTACACCTCGACCACGGTCGGCATGCCGGCGGTCGTGAAGGAGTGGATCGACCTCGCAGGCTAGCCGCGCCTGGAGACCACTGATCCCGCCAAGCCGGTCTGCGAATACACGACCTCAGCGAACTTCCACGATGCGCCGGTGTACCGCTCAGGCTTGAACGGCACCGGCCCCAACAAGTCTCTGACTGTCGATGCTTGGCCGGTCGTTTGGCTCGCCACAGCAACACCAATGCCCAGGAACTTCGCCTCAAGCCACATAAGGTCATCGTCAGCGGGTTCCCGGTCAAGCAAGATGCGGCGCTCACAGTACGGTCCAAACCTCGCTGCGGCGGCGAGCGCTTGACGCCACGATCGTCCAGGGACCGTCACTCGGTCGACTCGAAGCGGCGGGCGAACCGTGCGCGTGGCGTACGGCTGGCCACGACGGTCGATGGTTAGCTCGATCCCAGGCACACCAGCGAGTAGGTCGGTCTCATAGCTCGATAGCCCTGCGACATAGTGAGGCTTACCGAGCGGGAGTGTGAGCAGCAAGTTCAGCAAGTCGAGATCTCGCAGCTTGATTGCGCCAACAGCACGACGGCGCCATATCTCCGTCTCGTCAAGAGTGATCTCCGCTAGAACGTCGACGTCCCGAACGCGGACCTCTTGGCAGAGGACGTCGCCGTCAACGCTCAGGAACGGCTCCAACCCTGGTGGCCTTGTCATCGCTGCGTCCTCTCATTGCGACCGTTCGTGTCTCGTAGAGCCTCGTGACTAGCCGGCATCGCCGACGGCCTCCTTACATAGGAGCGAAGCTGCGTCCCAAAACGGATGTGACCTGCGGCTGTACCGCTGCGTTCGCTCCCTCCGCTCTCTTGGCAGCCTCTCGACCAACCCGACCGTCGTCAGATCCTCCAGCAACCTGTGCACCGTACTTCCCGCCAGCTTCGTGCGGCCCACCACCTCCGGCGCTGTGAACTCCGAGCCCCGGGCAGCGGCGATCGAGTCGGCAACCCGCAGCATGTGCCGGTTGCCGAACAAGGTCTTGGACCAGACCAAGTCAGTATCATCCCGCCCACTCACACATCGCACTTTATCCTAGATTCCGGAATCTCGAATCTAATTTGAAGTACGAGACTTGCTCCTCGGCAGCGAGCCACCCGACCGAGGATGAATGCCATGACTAGTGATGAGACCGAGCGCAAGCTCCAAGCCTCGATGGCTGCGCACCTGTCCTCAACGCAAACCGAGAATCGCACCGGAAGAACCGCACCTGCCC
>NZ_LUNF01000135.1:0-13249 GCF_001626145.1 Aeromicrobium sp. REDSEA-S32_B7 | reverse complement strand
CGTCGACGCCGGTCGTGGCGCGGACGTCGCCACCCGGGCCGACGACCTTCGCATGGCTCACGAAGCGCAGCGACCCGAACGTGCCGACCTGGTTCGACGCCACCCAGACCACCTGGTTCTCGAGCGCCCGGGCCGTGTCGAAGAGGTTGAACCGCTGGGTCCACCGGTCCTCGGCGATGTCGCCCGCCGAGGAGGTGCGCGACGCGGGCCAGGCCGAGATGCACACGACGACCTCCGCACCGTCGAGGGCGAGCGCGCGACCGGCCTCGGGGGACGCCTTGTCGTAGCAGATGAGGGCGCCGAGCCGGCCGGCCGGCGTGTCGACGGCGGCGAAGGTGTCGCCGGCCTCGTAGAAGGACCCCTCCCCCAGCGGCTGGTGCACCTTGCGGTGCACGTGGAGCACGCCGTCGCCGGTCACGACGGCAGCGCTGTTGTAGCGGGCGGCGCCGTCGGACTCGCAGAACCCGACCACGAGCGTCAGGTCGCGGGCGATCGCGGCCACGCGCCGCAGCTCGGGGCCGTCGACGTCCATGACGGGCGGCAGCGAGTCGGGCTGCTCGTCGTGGCTGCCGTCGCGACCGCGTCCCAGCACGGAGAGGTAGCCGCCGAGGCAGGCCTCCGGCAGCGCGAGGAGGCCACCGCCACCGGGCGGTCGCACCTCGTCGGCGAGGGTCGCGATGCGGGCGAGGTTCTGCTCGACGTCGCGGCCGAAGTTCTCCGACACCGCGGCGAGTCGTGTCGTGGTCATGCTGCTGCTCCCATCCCGGTGACCGGGCCGCGGACGGCCTCGGTCACGACTCCGTCGGGCCAGCGCAGCCCGACCCCGGCGCCCTCGAGCGTCTCGCCGCACACGCGCGACGTGACGTGACGGGGCAGCTCCACCGGCTGCGCCCCGGCGCAGTCGGTCGTGACCATGGCGAAGCCGGGGAAGCACGTGAACCAGTCGCCCACCGTGGCTCCGGCGGGTGTCGGCACCTGGTCGACGTCGAGCACGACGCGGACCCCGCTCGCCTCGGCGAGCATGCCGGTGGTGCCGACCAGGCCGCTCATGCTGACGTCCTTGGCGGCGGCGGGCCGCAGGTCGGCGACGACGCGCCCGAGGGCGCGCAGCTCCCCGGGCGAGCGGTGCGACGAGGAGTCCCACTGCGACCCGGTGTAGCCCGGTCGCCACCCGCCGCCGAGGTCGGCGGTCAGCCGGACCTCCTCGCCCGGCCGGGCACCGCCGCCGGGCACGGGCCGGTCGGTGCGGCCGAGGGCGGTGACGCTGAGCGCCGGGGCGACGCCCAGCTGCGTGTGACCGCCGAGCACCGGGACGCCCCACGCCTCCGACGCGGCGCGCAGACCGGCCAGGACCCGTCGGGCGAACGACGCGTCGCGGGCCCCGACGGCGTCGAGCAGGCCCACGGGCGTCGCGCCCATGGCCGCGAGGTCGTTGAGGTTGACCAGCGCCGCGCACCAGCCGGCCCACTCGGGGTCGCGCTCGACCATCGTGGGCAGGATCGCGTCGCAGGCCGCCACCAGGTCGGACCCCGGCACGGGGGCGCCGTCGTCGCCCCAGAAGCCGGGTGCGGGCGCACCTCCCTCGGGTGCGCCCAGGCCGGCGAGGAGGCTGCCGAGCGGCGACTTCGTGGCCTCGGCCAGCCGCTGGACCCGCGCGATGGGCCACGAGAGCATCACGTGCGGACGGCCCTGGAGCTCGACGTCGCCCGTGGTGGTCCAGCCGAGCCGGGTGAACAGGGGGTGGTGCTGGGTCTGCACGACCGCGTCGAAGCGCAGCGCGCCGAGCGACTCCGCCCAGGCGCAGGCGGCGCGGACCAGCGCCGAGCCGACACCGGTCGCGCCCCGCACGTCGGGCCGGACGGCCAGCCGGCTGCCGCGCCACCAGCCGAGGTCGCGCTCCTCGGTGGAGGCGTGCGGGGCCGGGTGCAGCCGCACCCCGCCGAGCACCTCGCCGGCGATCGAGCGGGCCACCAGCACGACGATGCGCGGGTCGTCGTCGGCGCGGTCGTGGTCGGTCGTCGAGAACAGACCCTGCTCCCGTACGAACACGTCGCGCCGGAGCCGCCGGTAGGCCTCGCGCTGCGTGGCGTCGGCCTGCACGACGATGTAGTCCGCAGGCGCGGTCGACGCGGGACGCCTGCCGGTGAGGATACCGTGGTCGATCTCGAAGGTCATGTCATGCTCCTTCGCAGCTGAGCGCCGAGCAGGCACCGCAGGCGGCGCAGCCCGCCGCCTGGTCCGACCCCGCCATGCCGGCGACGCGCAGCGCCGTCGCGACCTGGCGGGTCACGCGCCCGACGTCGGCGGTGGCGGGCGCGGCGACGTGGTCGACGTCGGTCGCGAGCGTCCCCTCGAGCGGACGGAACGGGACGACGAACGGGTACACGCCCATGTCGATGAGCTCGCGGGCCCCGGCGACCAGCTCGTCGGGGTCCTCGCCGAGCCCGACGAGCAGGTACGTCGAGACCTGGTTGTGGCCGAAGACGCGCACCGCCTCGCGCCAGGCGGCGCGGTACTCGTCGAGGGACACCGTGGACTTGCCGGGCATCCAGCGCCGACGGACGTCGTCGTCGAGCGACTCCACGTGGATGCCGATGGACCGCGCGCCCGCCTCGTGCAGCTCGGCGATCGAGGCGAGGTCGCCCGGCGGCTCGATCTGCACCTGGATCGGGAGGTCGGGCAGCACCTCGTGCACGGCGCGCACGCACCGTGCGAGGTGGGTGGCGCCGCGGTCGCGTCCCCGGGAGGTGCCGGTGGTCATGACCATCTGGGTCACGCCGTCGAGCTCGACCGCCGCCCGCGCGACCTCGGCCACCTGCTGCGGCGTCTTGACCGCGATGGTCGAGCCCTGCTCCAGCGACTGCTCGATGGCGCAGAACCGGCACCGCTCCGACTCGTCGTAGCGGGCGCAGGTCTGCACGACCGTCGTGGCCAGCACGTTCGCGGCGTGCAGGCGGGCGATCTTCTCGTAGCTCACCCCGTCGACGGTCTGGAGGTCGTAGAAACGGGGCCGGCCGACCGCCTCCACGCCGAGGCCGGTGTCGGCCCCGTCGAGCAGGAGGCGGCCGCCGGACACCGAGTACGGGCTCCGCGGGTTGAGGGGGATGGCCGCACCGACCCCGTCGAGCAGCACGTGGCCGTCGGCGCTCGGTCCCGCGCCGTTCGGCCGCGTGAGCGGCGCGTCGAGCAGCCGGATGCCCTGGATGGCGACGTCGACGCGCGTCGACGTGCGCGAGCCCTGCTCAGGGCCCGGCAGGGGTGCCGGGCTCTGGGCGGCGAGATCGGGGAGGGCGGTCATGGCCGTGCCCTCAGAGGTTGTAGGTCGAGTTGATGATGGCGCCCTTGCGCGCGTAGTGGATCAGCGCGTCCTGGACGTCGAGCGGGTGCGCCGGGATGACGCCCTCGATGAGGTCCTCCTCGCGCAGACCGTGCAGGGCGAGACCGAAGCGACAGCAGAACACGGTGCCGCCCTCGGCGATGAACGTCTCGAGCGAGGCGTTCATGTTCAGCTCGCCCGGGAACCCGGCGTCGCCCGTCGTCGGGAAGCCGCGGGTGGCCATGCACGCGAGGGTGCCGGGGCCGTAGAAGTACATCGCGGAGTCGAAGCCCTTCCGCAGGGCGCGGGTGGCCTGCAGGATCGCGACGAAGCTGACGCTCGACTCGTGCGGGATGCCGTGGACGAGCGTGAAGTAGCTCTCGCCGTCCTCCGCCTGGTAGTCGGGGAAGATCTTGGTCGAGCCGTAGAGGTTGGTGCCCTTCGCCTGCGACGGGTGCGGGATCTCCGCGAGCGAGGCGGCGATGTTCTGGGCGATCTGGTCGTCGATGTCGGTCATGGCCTTCTCCTGGTGCGGTGTGGGATGGGGTAGTGCGGTGTGGGGTCGTGCGGGTCGTGCACTGGCCGGCGAGCCGCGGCCAGGGATCAGGGGGTCAGGTGCCGTAGAGCGCCTCGAAGTTGCGCCGGAAGAACAGGTCGGCGAGCTCGCCGTCGCCGGCTGCTGCGGCGAGGCGGGCGTGCTCGCCCGCGAAGTCGCCCCACGGGGCGTCGGTGGCGAAGAGGATCCGGTCGTGCCCGACGCCGCGGCGCTCGATCTCCTGCACGAGCCAGGCGGGAGCGAAGCCGATGGTCCAGCTGGTGTCGGTATAGACCTTCTTGCCGGCCTCGATCCAGTCGAAGAGCCGGCCGCCGATGAGCTTCATGTGTCCGCTCATCCCGCCCCCGAGGTGGACGAGGTGGATCTTGGTATCGTCGCCGTAGCGGTCGACGAGCGTGCCGACCTGGTCGACGTCGGAGGCCGCGCCGGGCGAGGTGTGCACGTGGACGACGAGGTCGTGCTCGGCGGCCGTGGTGAAGATGCGGTCGATCTCCTCGGCGCAGTCGGGGTCGGTGGGACTGCCGCCGAGCAGGAAGCTGGTCTTGAGGGCCTTGACGCCCTGCTCGCCGACGAGGGCCAGCGCGGCGGTGTTGCGCTCGGCGTCGGACGCCTTCGGCGAGACCCACAGTCCGCAGCTCACCCGGTCGTCGCGCTGCGCGGCCTCGAGCGCGAGCGGGTTCAGGTCGAAGGCGGCGTCCGGCACGGGCACGCCGTAGTTCGGCAGCACCAGCGTCCGCTCGGTCCCCTCGTCATCAAGGGTCTGCAGGAAGTCGCGCACCGTCGCCTTGGCCGTGACGTCGGCCCGGATCGGCGGGCCGCCGTAGAACGGGAACGCAGGCAGCTCGCCGATGTGGCGGTGCGCGTCGAGCGGTGCGGGAGGCATGCCTCCATTCAGCGCTCGAGATGTTTCGGACTGGTCACCGTCGGACTACGTCGTCGGAAGGACTGCGCGACTCGACTGTTTCGCGGCGGCGATCGCGAAACATGGCCGACGCGCGCGAGGCTGGCACGTCAGCGGGCTTCCCTCGCGCGTCCACGCCGTCGGCGCGGTCGCACCGGGGCGATCACGGGCGAGGAGACGACGACTACCTCACGGTCGGGCGGGCTCGTCCCCCGCCACCGAGGCAACGATGAGGCCGGTCACCGCCGTCGTGACGATCAGCAGCCAGAGGGCTGCGATCAGCGCCATCCCGCCGCCGATGTCCGTCTCACCGCCCAGCTCCAGGAGAGCGACGGCTGCCAGGCACAGCAGGCCGACCACGACCTGGACGGCCGTCACGTAGCGCTTGCTCCGCTGCTGCAGAGCCGAGAGCTGAGTTGCTGCGACCAGAAGTCCTGGGACGACGACCGTTGCCACGGGGATCGCTCGGAACACCAAGGAGGGCGTGGTGTCCGGCGACGCGAAGGTCGCGCAGACAGCACCGGCGAGCAGGGCAGCGGCGAGCGCCGCCACGGCGCCTGCGCGGATGCGGGTCGTCATCGGCCGTTCCAGCTCTTCGTGGTGCGTGACACCGCTCAAGAGTAGGAGCCGTCCTCGAGGGCCAGGGTCGCATTCCGGGGGACGACCCGCTCGATCGCCAGGTCGCGACGGGCGCACGGTCACCGGGGACTCAGGCTCCGGCAGTCGCCTCGTCCTGGTCGACGTCGGGCCGCTGGCGGTCGAACGCCCCGCGGATGGGGGCGGTGTCGTAGACGATCGTGAGCCGCTCGATCCGTCCCGCGTCGTCGAGCTCGGCGACGTCGACCACCGAGAACGGGGCCGGCTCGCCCGAGGCGAGCGTCCAGTCGAAGTCGAACCAGAAGCTCACCAGCTCGCCACCGTCGCGCGTCCCGCGCATCGTCGCCTTGAGGGTCAGGCGCGACTCCGCCGTGTCGGCGAACAGGACCGGGTAGAACTCGCGGGCCGGGTGCGTGCCGTACAGCGGCGACACGACCGTGGCATCCGGTGCGAACAGGGCGAGCACGGCGTCGAGGTCGGCAGCCTCCAGGGCCGCGAGGTAGCGCTCGACGAGGAGGTCTGGGTCGGCCACGCGCCCATCGAACCACGCCCCACCCTCAGGGCTGCAGCGAGAGCACCGACACCGCGGTCGCGAGCAGCAGGTCCCACGCCGAGCCGAGGTCGCGGCCCGTGGTCTCGCGCACCCGTCGCAACCGGTAGCGCATCGACTGCGGGTGCAGACCGAGCGCGTCCGCCGCCGCCACGGCCGACCCGTGCTCGAGGAACTCCCGCAGACCGGCCAGGAGGTGCGCCTGGTCGGGCTCCAGCAGTGGGCGCAGGGCCGCCTCGGCCAGGGTCCGAGGGTCCACCGGCGGCTGCCCGTGCAGCAGCGCCACCAGCAGCGCGTCGGCCTCGACCATCGCAGGTGTGCTGTTCATGTCGAGCGGTGCGTGACGCACCGCCACCTCGGCGAGCCGGAACGTCGCGGGAAGGTCGGTGAGGGCGACGTCGTCGATCCGGCAGGTGCGCCGACCGCGGGACCGCACGTCGACGCCGAGGTCGAGCGGTCGCTCGTGCAGGACGACGCCGACACCCTGACGCGTCGTCGAGAGCACCAGCCCGTCGGTGTCCGCCGACGCCAGCAGCTGGGCGACGTCACCCGCGGTCACGTCGCTCCCCGCGGCACCGACCACCGTCATCGTCAGCCGGGCCGGGAGCGTGAGGTCGAGCAGGCGGGTGCGGTCCGCGAGCGCCGCCGCCGAGGTCTGGCGACCGGCGAGCAGGTCCTGCGTCAGTGCGCGCACCACCTCGTCGCGGTCGGTCGCGAGGCGCTCCGTCGCGGCCGCGTACCCCGCCGACAGTGCTTCGGACAGGGCGTCGAGCGACTCCAGCAGCACGACGTTCATGGCCAGCACGTCCTCGACGTCGAGCTCCGCCACACCGCTGTCGCGCACGAGCCCGCTCGCCTCGACCGCGGCGACCCGGTAGGCGCGCAGCACCGCCGACAGCGGCCGCCCGTCGGTCCCGCGGGCCACGCCGATGCCGTGGAACTGGCGGAGGTCAGCGTCGCCGAGCCGACCGTCCTCCACCCAGAGCTCGAGCAGACGCTGCACGCCCCAGAGGCTGATCGCCTCGGTCTCGCGCCGCTGGGCCTCGCCGAGCGACGCGTACGCGGGGATCTCGCGCTGCAGGGCGTCGGCGATGCGCGGCGCGAGGCGTCCACCGTCGGCGAGCACCCGCGCCTGCACGGCCCGTCGCTGCACCGACCCCATCGGTCCTCCTGTCACTTGCACGCGACGTCGTTGCTCACCAGATGATGAAGACCATGGTCCCTCGCGCCCTGCGAATGCATCCTAGGTGACAGCGACCCCGCACCCGGCTCGCACACGAAGGAGCACGCATGGACGCCGACGTCATCGTCATCGGAGCCGGCCTGGCCGGTCTCGTCGCCGCGGCGGAGGCCGCCGACCGTGGTCGCAGCGTGCTGCTGCTCGACCAGGAGGGCGAGCAGAACCTCGGCGGGCAGGCGTTCTGGAGCCTCGGTGGCCTGTTCCTCGTCGACTCCCCCGAGCAGCGGCGCATGGGCGTCAAGGACTCCCGCGAGCTCGCCGAGCAGGACTGGATGGGCAGCGCCCAGTTCGACCGCGCCGAGGACGCGTGGCCGCGGCGCTGGGCGGAGGCCTACCTCGACTTCGCCGCCGGCGAGAAGCGGTCGTGGCTGCACAGCATGGGCCTACGACTGTTCCCGGTCGTCGGCTGGGCGGAGCGTGGCGACGGGCGGGCCGAGGGCCACGGCAACTCCGTGCCCCGCTTCCACCTGACGTGGGGCACCGGCCCCGGCGTCGTCGCACCGTTCGAGCGACGCGTCCGCGAGCACGTGGCGACCGGACGCATCCGGTTCGCCTTCCGCCACCAGGTCGACGGCCTGGTCGTCGAGGACGGCGTGGTGGTCGGCGCGCACGGTTCGCTGCTCGAGCCCACGGGCGTCGACCGCGGCGTCGCGTCGAGCCGCACCGTGGTCGGCGACTTCGAGCTGCGCGCGCAGGCCGTGGTCGTCACGTCGGGCGGCATCGGCGGCAACCACGACCTCGTCCGCAAGGTCTGGCCCGAGCGGCTCGGCACTCCCCCGGCCACGATGGTCGCCGGGGTGCCGGCGCACGTGGACGGCCGCATGCTCACCATCACCCAGGACGCAGGCGCCTCGGTCATCAACCCCGACCGGCTCTGGGCCTACGTCGAGGGGCTGCGGAACTGGAACCCGATCTGGGCCAACCACGGCATCCGCATCCTGCCCGGCCCGTCGTCGCTGTGGCTCGACGCCACCGGCAGCCGCCTCCCTGCGCCCTACTTCCCCGGCTTCGACACCCTCGGCACCCTCAAGCACCTGCGCGGCACCGGCCACGACTACTCCTGGTTCGTGCTCACTCAGAAGGTCATCGAGAAGGAGTTCGCGCTCTCGGGCTCGGAGCAGAACCCCGACCTCACCGGCAAGGACGTCAAGCTGCTGCTCTCGCGCGTCCGTCCGGGTGCACCGGGACCGATCGAGAAGTTCAAGACGCACGGCGAGGACTTCGTCGTCGCCGACACGCTCGAGGAGCTCGTCACCGGCATGAACCGTGTGGGCGACGACGACGTGACGGTCGACGTCGACGCGCTGCGTCGGCTCGTGGAGGCCCGCGACCGCGAGATCGACAACGACTTCACGAAGGACGCGCAGATCACCGCCATGCGCGGCGCGCGACGCTACCGCGGCGACAGGCTGGTCCGCGTCGCCACCCCGCACCGCTTCCTCGACCCGAAGAACGGCCCCCTCATCGCCGTCCGCCTGAACATCCTCACCCGCAAGACCCTCGGCGGCCTGGAGACCGACCTGTCCGGCCGCTGCCTCACCAGCGACGGCACGCCCCTGCCCGGCCTCTACGCAGCCGGAGAGGTCAGCGGCTTCGGCGGCGGCGGGATGATGGGCTACAACGCCCTCGAGGGCACCTTCCTCGGTGGCTGCCTGTTCTCCGGCCGCGTCGCCGGTCGGGCCGCAGCGGAGCAGGTGGGCTGAGGTCCGGCGTTGGGCTTCAGGCCCCGGACGCCTTGAGCTCGGCCAGCGCTCGACGCAGCCGCGGGACGGGGCGGCGGAGCCCGACCGCCGCCACCGTGTCGGTGCCGAAGGCGAGCAGCCGACCGCCGTCCGCGGACTCCTCGAGAACCCGGGGCGTGCCTGAGCAGGGCAGTCGGCCGACCACCTTCACCGACGTCCCGGCGACCTCGGTCCAGGCGTAGTCGTCGAGGACCGGTGCGTCGACCTCGTGGCCGAGCATCGACGCCGCCGCCACGCGCCCCTGGGTGACCGCGTTGGCCCAGAGCGGTCGGCGCACGGACGCGCCGTCGACCACCGGCGCGGCGACGTCGCCCGCCGCCCACACATCGTCCCGACGGGTGCGGCACGACGCGTCCACCGGCACGCCCTGCGGGCCGGCGACACCGCTGCCCTCGAGCCAGGCGGTCTCGGGCACGTCGCCGGCGCAGGTCACGACGACGTCGGCCTCGAGCACGCTGCCGTCGTCCAGCTCCACGCCGCGCACCGGGCTGCCGTGCAGGCGCACCGCGGAGCGCCGGAGGGTGATGCCGTGGTCGGTCGCGCGTCCCACCAGCACGGTCGCGAGGTGGTCGCCGAGCAGCCGCACGAGGGGCGGCTCCGGGTCGATGACGGTCACCGTCGCCGCGGTCCGCCGTGCGGCCGTGGCCACCTCCAGCCCGAGGAACCCTGCCCCGACCACCACGACCGAGGCCGCCGTCGCGAGCCGCTCGCGCAGCAGCCGCGCGTCGGCGACCGTCCGCAGCACCAGCTCGCCGTCCTGACCCGCCGTAGCGAGCCGTCGTGCTCGGCCGCCCGTGGCCACGAGCAACGCGTCGTAGCCGTGCTCGGCGCCGTCGACGTCGGTCACCACGCGGGCGTCGACGTCGAGCGAGGCCGCCGCCGACGGCACGCGGACGACGTCGAGCGACCCGAGGTCCATGAGCACCGACGCCTCGTGCGCCGCGTCGGCCAGGACGGCCTTCGACAACGGCGGACGATGGGTGCCGTCGAGCGGGTCGAGCAGGGTGAGCCGACCGTCGAAGCCCCGGCGGCGCAGCTTGCGCAGCGCGGTGGACCCCGCCGTCGACCCGCCGACGACCAGCACCCGACGCGGCGGACGGGTGCTCACGCGCGCCGCAGGGCGGCCACCGGGCAGGAGTCGACGGCGCGCCCCGCCGCCTCCTCCAGCGCAGCGGGCACGTCCTGGTCCTCGAGGTGGTGGACGAGCTCGCCGTCGTCGTCGAGGTCGAAGACCTCGGGCGCCTGGTCGACGCAGAGCCCGTGGCCCTCGCAGCGGTCGTAGTCGGCGATGACCCTCATCGTGCGGCCTCCTGGACGGGGACCAGCCGCAGGGGCAGCCGGTCGAGCGAGTGGATGATGTTGTTGCGGCCCCAGGTCGCGGGACCCGTGAGCTCGAGCCGGTCGACGCGCTCCAGCAGCGAGCGCAGGATCGCCTGCGTCTCCAGGCGGGCGAGGCCCTGGCCCGCGCAGCCGTGCACGCCCTGGCCGAACCCGAGCTGCTGGCTGGCGTCGCGGGTGACGTCGACGTCGTCGGGCCGGTCCCAGACGCGCTCGTCGCGGTTCGCGGAGGCGTAGAGCACCACCACGCGCGATCCGCGACGCAGTGGTGTGCCGGCGACCTCGGTGTCGGCGGCGACCCAGCGCGAGAACGCGCGCAGCGGCGACTCCACGCGCACGACCTCGTTGACCGCGTTCGGGACGAGGGACGGGTCGGCGCGCAGCGCCTGCCACTGGTCGGGGTGCGTGGCGAGCAGCCAGAGCGCGCTCGCGATCGCGCTGATCGTGGTGTCGAGCGACGGTGCCAGGTAGTCGATCATCAGCGCTGGGCACTCCTCCCGACGCACCTCGCCGGACTCGACCTTCGCGAGCAGGTCGGCGCCCATCGACCCCGGCAGCACGTCGCCGCGACGCACGACGGAGCGGGCGAACCGCATCATGCGCAGGGTCCGCGGTGCGGCGCGGAGCGTCCGCGCGTTCGCCGGGCCCAGGCAGTCGAAGGTCGCCCCCGCCCAGGGCAGGAGGTGCTCCCGACCCTCGCGCCGACACCGTCGACCTCGCCGCGCGACACGGCGGCCTCGACGACGGCGTCCGCGCGCCGGTCGACCTCCTCACGCATCGACCGCAGCGCCTTCGGGGTCAGCCGGCTCGCGAGCAGACGGCGCCGGCGCTCGTGGTCCGCGTCGTCGCTGTTGAGGGTCGTGCCGCGGCTCAGCCGGTTGGCCACCGGGTTCAGCGCCACGCCCCGCTCCGAGCGGAACCGGTCGTCGGCGAGCAGCACCTCCTTGCAGGGCGCGTGGTGCACGACGGCGTGCGCACGCTGCCGGGGCAGCCACACGACCGGGCCGAGCTCGCGCATGCGCCGGTAGTGCGGGTAGGGGTCGAGGATCGCCCCGGTGGCGTAGACGTCGGGACGGTAGGTGGGTGCGGTCGGGCTCATGCGGGGACCTCGGTCCGGGCGGGCAGCAGGAGGGACGTCGCGGTCGCGACCAGCGCGGGCAGGTCGGGCCCGGACGCCATGACGGTGCGGTCGGGTCGCACCAGGGCGGCCGCGCAGTCCGCCTCGGCGAGCCAGGTGGCGAGGCCGTCGAGGGTCCCGGCCGTGGCGGGGCCGACCTCGACGACGGCCACGTCGCGCGACGCGAGCTCCTCCACGGCCGACGGCGACGGCGGCACCGACGTCACGAGGGCCCACCGGTGCCCGACCAGACGGTCGAGGGTCGCGCCGCCGCCGGTGACGTTCGGGCACAGCGTCCCCGCCAGCCGGTCGCCGCGCGACCTCAGCACGAGGGAGGAGCGCACCAGCGCGGGCGTGGCGCTGTCGACCGCACCGGCGTAGAGCCGCGCCGACCGGGCGACGAGCGGGAGCACGGCTCCGCGGGCGTGGTCGCCCAGGCGGCCCCCGGAGCTCATCAGCACGCCGACCCGGCGGGCCAGCAGGATCATGGCCCGGGCGTGCGCGGAGCGCTCGAGCTCGTAGGTGTCGAGCACGTCGAACGGCAGCGTGCCGTCGAGCACGCCCGCGACCTTCCAGACGAGGTTGTCGACGTCGCGGATGCCCGCGCCCATGCCCTGGCCGACGAACGGTGGCGTCAGGTGCGCCGCGTCGCCCAGCACGAACACACGGCCCCACCTCCACCGCTCCGCGACCGCGGCGCGGAAGGTGTAGCCCGTCGAGCGGACGAGCTGCAGGTCGGCCGCGTCGACGTCGCCGAGCCAGGGGCGCAGCAGCGGGAGCACCGCGGGCAGCGACGCGAGGTCGTCGGCGGTCTCGTCGTCGAGCAGCTGCAGCTCCCAGCGGTACCGCCGCGCCCCGACGCGCATGAAGGTCGCGGCGCGGGTGCTGTCGCAGACCTGGTGCACCCCGTCCCAGTGGCCGAGGTCGACGTCGGTGTCGACGTCGACCACGAGCCAGCGCTGCTCGAAGCCGAGGTCGACCATCCTGCCGCCGAGCTCCCGCCGCACGACGCTGTTGGCGCCGTCGCAGCCCAGCAGGAACGACGCCTCGAGACGTTCCTGCGGCCCGTCGTCGTCGAGCGGGCGGTGCAGCACCACCACATGGTCGGCCGACTCCTGCTCGACACCGACCACCTCGCGGCCCGTGAGCAACGTGACCTCCGGAGTCGAGCGCAGCCGCTCGCGGAGCACGGCGTCGAGCACCGGCTGGTCGAACATGTTCGCCCGCGGGTAGCCCGTCACCGGCGACGCGCCCGAGCGGTCGAACGACGCCAGCACCCGCAGGTCGGCGTCGACGAGGCGCAGGCCGGCGCACGGGCGGGTCAGCCGGGCCAGGTCGTCCTCGAGCCCGAGCCGCACGAGCACCCGGTAGACCTCGTCGTCCAGGTGCACGGCGCGCGGCTGCGGGTACACCTCGGGCCAGCGCTCGACCACCACCGTGCGCACGCCGCGCGCCGCGAGGGCCAGGGCGGCGGCGCTGCCGGTGGGGCCGGCACCCACGACGACGACGGGCAGCGTCGGGCTCACGGTGCGACGCCCAGCGCCAGAAGCGCCACGAGCAGCGCCGCCACCACGAGCGCCGGCGCCACGGCCGCGATGCCGTCCCCGACGCGCAGGTGCGACACGACCGCGCCGGCCATGAGGACGAGCAGCGCCACGAGCGCGGTCGTCGCGAGCGGACCCGACGCGGCGCGGCCCACCCACAGGCCTGCCACGCCAAGCAGCTCCAAGGCGCCCACCGCACGGAACGCCGCGACAGGGTAGCCCAGGTGCTGCGCGCGCTCGACCCCGATGACCGCGCTCTCGTGCACCTCGGGGTGGGCGTCGAGGGTCTTCTCGACCTCCAGCGGGTACACGTTCTCCCCGCCGGAGACGATCATGTCGTCGTCGCGG
>NZ_LUNF01000134.1:13933-15517 GCF_001626145.1 Aeromicrobium sp. REDSEA-S32_B7 | reverse complement strand
CTGCGGGGCCTGCTCGGAGGTCCCCTCCGCACCGGGGGAGGAGGCGTCGCCGTCACCGCGCTGCGTCGGCGGCGTGTACGGGCGATCGGCGAAGGGATCGTTCTGGTCGGTCATGGGACAACATTCTCCCCGATCGCTGAGACCCCGCTGAGCGGCACGTGTGAGGCACGGAAGAACCCTGCGTCCGTCCTGGCACGCCAGTCGGTGTGGCTCAGGCGGGGGAGGCGTCCGCCGCCGGCAGCTCGAAGGTGACGACCGTGCCGCCCGACGGGGGCGACTCCGCGCGCACCGACCCGCCGTGGCGCACGGCGGCCTGGTGCACGATCGACAGCCCGAGGCCCGAGCCGGGCATCGTGCGCGCCTCGGTGGAGCGGAAGAACCGCTCGAAGACGTGCGGCAGGTCCTCCGCGGCGATGCCGGGACCCTCGTCGCGGACCGTGAGGACGCCGTCGCGCAGTCGCACGGTGACCGTCCCGCCCTCGGGGCTCCACTTCACCGCGTTGTCGAGCAGGTTGGTCACGGCCCGCTCGAGCACGTGCGCCTCGCCGATGACGTCCCAGTGCTCCAGCCGCACGTCGAGCACGAGACCACCGGCCCGCGGGCGCACCCGCTCGACAGCCTGCTCGACCACGTCGACGAGGTCGAGGGGCTCGGGCGCGCGGTGCAGTGGCTCGTCGCGGGCGAGCTCCACGAGGTCGCCGACGAGCGTCGTGAGCTCGCCGAGCTGGGCGCGGACGTCGTCCATGATCTCGCGCCGCTGCTCGATGCTGAGCTCGCGGTCGGAGCGCTCCGTGGCCTGGCCGAGCAGCTCGATGTTGGTGCGCAGGCTCGTGAGCGGGGTGCGCAGCTCGTGCCCCGCGTCGGCCACGAGCTGGCGCTGACGCTGCTGCGACGCGTCGAGCGCCAGCATCATCTGGTTGAACGAGGAGGTCAGGCGGGCGAGCTCGTCGTGCTCGGAGCCGGTGACCTCGATCGGCTCCAGCTGCGCCGTGCGGGCGACCCGCTCGGTCGCGGCGGTGAGCCGGCGGACCGGCCGCAGACCGTTGGTGGCGACCACCCATCCGGCCACGCCCGCGACGAGGATGCCGACCGCGCTGGTGAGCAGGAGGATCACCTTCAGCCGTTCCAGCGACCGCTGCGTCGACTCCATAGACTGCGCCAGCACCAGCGCCTGCCCGGGACCGGCCTGCACCGCGACGATCCGGTAGGGCACGCCGGCGATGCGCGCCGTCCGCTGCGACGTCTTCTCCTCGCCCAGCGACACCTGGATCTCGCGCTCGTCGAAGGGCACGTTCGTCTGCGTCTGCCGGGTGAAGATGCGCCCGCCCTCGACCGAGATGAAGCGGATGCCGAAGACGGCGAGCAGGTCGGTGTCGGCCGTCGACATCGTCGACGGCGAGTAGCCGGCCGCGACCGCGGCGTCGGCCCGCTTGATCAGCGAGGCGTCGAGGGAGTCCTCGAGCTCGGCGCGCACCGTGATGTAGACCGTCGCGCTCGCCACGGCCAGCACCGCCGCGACCGCACCGGTGGTGAGCAGCGCGACGCGCAGCGCGAGCGAGGCGCGCGCCGTGAAGGGGTGGATGC
>NZ_LUNF01000134.1:0-13924 GCF_001626145.1 Aeromicrobium sp. REDSEA-S32_B7 | reverse complement strand
GTGTGCAGGAGCCGCGGCTCGCCCTCGGCCTCGAGCTTGCGTCGGACGTAGCCGACGTACACCTCGAGGGAGTTGGCGGTGGTGGGGAAGTCGAAGCCCCACACCTCCTCGAGGATGAACGAGCGCTCGAGCACGCGCTTGGGTCGCTGCATGAACAGCTCGAGCAGCGCGAACTCGGTGCGGGTGAGCGAGATGGCCCGACCACCGCGCGTGACGTCGCGGGTCACGGGGTCCAGCGTCAGGTCGGCGAACTCCAGCGGCTGCTCGTCGGCCTCGAGCTCGGCCTGGCGGGCGGAGCGCCGCATCAGCGCGCGCACCCGTGCCAGCAGCTCGTCGAGCGCGAACGGCTTGGTGAGGTAGTCGTCGGCGCCGGCGTCGAGCCCGTCGACCCGGTCGCTCACGGCGTCGCGCGCGGTGAGGACGAGGATGGGCACGTCGTTGCCGGCGCTGCGCAGCGCGCGGGTGGCCTCGAGGCCGTCGAGCCGGGGCATCATCACGTCCATGACGATGATGTCGGGGTCGGTGCGGGGCACGACGGCGAGCGCCTCGGCCCCGTCGGACGCCAGCTCGACCGTGTACCCGTTGAACTCCAGGGAGCGCCGCAGCGAGTCGCGGACGGCGCGGTCGTCGTCGACCACCAGGATGCGCATGGCCCCAGTGTGCCGAACGCCCCTGTGCGTGCGCTGAGAGCGTGGCCCGACGCGCGCGGCGGTGTCAGTCGGCCGGCGGCTCGAGCGCGGCCTTCGCGGCGGCTGCCGCGCGGGCGCCGTAGGTGCCGCCGAACAGCACCGCGTGCACGAGGAGCGGGTGCAGCTGGTGCAGCGGGACCCGTCCACGCCAGCCGTCGGCCAGCGGCGCGGCCTCGTCGTAGGACTCGAGCACGCGCTGCAGGTGCGGCAGCCCGAACAGCGCCAGCATGGCGAGGTCGGTCTCGCGGTGGCCGCCGTGGGCGGCGGGGTCGATGAGCCAGGCGTCGCCGTCGGTGCCCCAGACGACGTTGCCCGACCAGAGGTCGCCGTGGATGCGGGCGGGTGGCTCGGCGGGCCCGGCGACGTCGTGGATGCGGCTCATCGTGCGCTCGATGGTGGCAGCCTGCTCCGCGGTGAGCGCTCGGCGCTGCACGGCGGCCCGCACGTAGGGCATGACGCGCCGCGACGCGTAGAACTCCGGCCAGGTCTCGAGCGGCCGGTTCGGCAGCGGGGCGAGGCCGATGTAGCCGTCGACGTCGGCGCCGAAGGTCGGCGCGCCCGCCGCGTGGGTGCGCGCCAGCGCCTGGCCGAACCGCTCGGCGGCCTCCACGGTGGGCTTGCCGGGCTCGACCCAGGCCAGCACGACGCAGTCGTCGTCGGAACCGAGCAGCTCGGGCACCTTCGCGCCGCCCTCGACCTCGGCGAGCCAGCGTAGGCCGGCGGCCTCGCGGGCGAAGAAGCCGGCCGGTGCCTGGGGGCGGGTCTTGATGACCGCGACGCGTCCGTCGCTGAGGCGCAGCCGCGTGGTCGTGCAGATGTCGCCACCCGCCACGGGGGTCGTCGCGACCACCCCGTGCCCGATGAGCGCCTCCGCGCGCGCTGCCGTCCCCGTCATCCGTGCCATGGCCGCGAGGTTACCCCGTGGCCTCGGCGCGGAGCCGGGGCACGGCGGCGACGATCGCGTCGCTGGTGCGCTCCACGACGGCCAGCACGCGCTGGAAGCTCTCCGGCCCGCCGTACCAGGGGTCGTCGACCTCCTCGTCGCCCTCGGTGGCCTCCGGGTCGAAGGACCGGAACATCCGCACGCGGCCGGCGTCGGCGACGGTCGGGGCGAGGTCGGTCATGTCGGCGAGGTTGCTGGCGTCCATCGCGAGCATCAGGTCGGTCTCGGCGTAGGTGTCGCGCGTGAAGGTGCGCGCCCGGTGCCGGCTCGGGTCGTAGCCCGCGTCGCGCAGGGCGGCGGCCGCGCGCTCGTCCATCGCCTCGCCCTCGTGCCAGCCGCCCGTGCCGGAGGAGGTGACGACGACGTCGTCGGCGAGCCCGGCGTCGGCGAGTCGCTGCTCGAGCACGACGTGGGCCATCGGCGAGCGGCAGATGTTGCCCAGGCAGGTCACCTCGAGTCGCAGGGGTGCGTCGGCCACGGCTCAGTCCTCCGCGAACGAGCCGAGCACGGCGTTGACGACGGAGATGACGATCGAGGCCAGCACGGCCCAGCCGAAGCCGTCGATGAAGAACGGCGCGTTCAGGGCGTCGGCGATCCGCGACGTCAGGAGCAGCAGGACGGCGTTGATGACGACCAGCAGCAGGCCCAGCGTGAGGATGATGAAGGGCAGCGAGAGCAGCTTGATCACCGGGGCGACGAACGTGTTGACGACCGCGAAGATCGCGGCGACCACCGCCAGCGTGACGAGCCGTTCGGAGGTCGTGTCGGTCGCGGTGCCGATGCTCATGTGCGTGCCGAGCAGCCACGCTGCGGTCGCGAGGGCCGCGGCACCGAGCACCCAGGAGGTCAGAAGTCGGGAGAGCATGCGTCGATCATGGCAGCGTGCGCGACGTCGGCGCGACGTGCGCCGGAACGCGTTCCGCGTCAGGTGAGCGGTGGCAGCTCGTCGGGGTGCGGGTCGCGCCGTGCGGTCTGCGCCAGCACGATGCCGAGGAGCACCATCGCGACGCCGCCGAGCTGCACCGCCGTGAGCGACTCGGCGTACCAGCCCCACCCGACGAGCGTCGCGACCACCGGCTCGAGCATCGCGACGACGCTGACCACGGTCGCGGGGAGGGCCCGCAGCGCGAGCAGGAGCAGGAAGAACGGGGTGACGGTGCCGAGCAGCACGATCCACGCCATCGCCGCCCACGCCGGGACGGTGAGGTCGTCGAGCCGCCCGAGCATCGAGGCGTCGGCGCCGAGCGCGTCGGCCCGCCACACGGGTGCGACCACGTTCATGAGGACGGCGGCGAGGGCGAACGCCCAGACGATGTGGTGCAGCGGGTCGGCGGACACCCCGTCGTCCTCGCCGAGCAGGAAGTAGCTCGCGAAGCAGACCGCCGCCAGCAGCGCCGCGGCGACGCCGAGGCCGTCGAACGCGAGCCCGGACCACACCTGGCTCACGACGGCCAGCCCGGCGAGGGTGAGGCCCAGGGCGGGCCACATCCGGGCGTGCACGGGACGGCGTCGGGCGAACCGCACCCACAGCACGACCAGCACGGGCCCCGTGTACTCCAGCAGCAGCGCGATGCCGAGCGGCAGGCGGTTGATGGCGACGTTGTAGAAGCCCTGGAGCCCCGCGATGCCCAGCATGCCGAGGCCCAGGAGCAGGGGGAGGCGGCGCAGCGTCGGCAGGCGCAGCGCGCGTCGGTCGACCACGAGCGCGACGACCACCAGCACGACGAGGGCGGCCGTGATGCGGACGGTCGTGAACGTCACCTCGTCCGTGCCGGAGCGCAGCGGGATGCGCGACGCGCCCGCGTTGAGGCCGAACAGGACGGCGGCCGTGAGGACGAGCGCGTACCCGACCAGGGGCGACCGCACGACGCGCTGCTCGGAGAGGCTCACGGCAGCATCATCGTGTCCTGCGGTGCCGGGGACGTCGGCGGGTCGAGCTGCGAGGCGCGGGGCTTACGCTCGGGCCCATGACCGTCCCCTCGCCCCGTCCCGTGTTCGACGCGATCCCCGGGTACAAGGCCGGTCGGGCTGCTGAGCACGACGAGCTGAAGCTGTCGAGCAACGAGAACCCGTTCCCGCCCCTGCCGGGCGTCGTCGAGCGCGCCGCGGCGGAGCTGGCGCGCATCAACCGCTACCCCGACGCCGGGGTCGCGCGGCTGCACGCGGCGCTGTCGCGGCACCTGTCGCGCCCGGAGGACACGTTCGCCGCGGGCACGGGCTCGGTGGCGGTGCTGTTCTCGCTGCTCGACGCCTACTGCGGCCCGGGCGACGAGGTCGTGACGGCGTGGCGCTCGTTCGAGGCGTACCCGATCGCCGTCACCGTCACGGGTGCCACGCACGTGACCGTGCCGCTGCGCGCCGACCACACCCACGACCTCGACGCGATGGCCGCCGCCGTCACCGACCGCACGCGCGTGGTCGTGGTGTGCACGCCCAACAACCCGACCGGACCCGTGGTGCGCCACGACGAGCTGGAGCGCTTCGTCGCCGCCCTGCCGTCGTCGGTGCTGGTGGTGGTCGACGAGGCGTACGTCGAGTTCGTCCGCGACCCCGACGCCGCGCGGGGCCTCGACCTGCAGGCCCGCTTCGACAACGTGCTGGTGCTGCGCACCTTCTCGAAGGCCTACGGGCTCGCGGGGCTGCGCGTCGGCTACCTCGTCGGCCACCCCGACGTCGCCGCGGCCGTCCGCAAGGCGACGCCCCCGTTCAGCGTCAGCGACGTCGCGCAGGCCGCCGCGGTGGCGTCGCTGGACGCCGTCGACGAGCTCGCCGAGCGCGTGGAGGAGGTCGTGCAGGGTCGCGCGCTGCTGCTCGAGGGCCTCCGCGCCCAGGGCTGGACCCTGCCCGACAGCCAGGCGAACTTCGTGTGGCTGCCGTCGGACCAGGGCCCGCAGCTCGCCGAGGCCTTCTGGCCCGTCGCGGTGCGCCCCTTCCCCGGCGCGGTCGCCGCCGGCGGCGGCGTGCGCGTCAGCGTCGGCACGACGTCGGCCAACGAGCGCCTCCTCGACGTCGCCGCGCGCCACCTGACGGGACGGTAGCGTCTGGGCCTGCGGCTGCCCATCGGTGGCGGGGCAACCGCAGGAGTGCTCTTCAGGTTGAGGATCCACCGCTGGGCGCTGTGGGCGCGGATCGGTGGCTGAGCAACCGCAGAGCCGCTCCTGCGGTTGATGATCCACCGATCGAACGGTGGAGAGCCCACCGCGCCCCCTCAGCGGTGAGAATCCCACCTTCTCGGCGCTGGGACGGTGGAGAACCCACCGCCGGAGGGGTCGCGCGCCCCATGCGGTGGAGAACCCACCGCCAAGGGGAGTGGAGCCCCGGGAGCGGAGCCGCCCCGCGCCCACCGCCGGTCGGGGCTTCTCGGGACGCAGGTCGAGACCCACCGCAGCCCACGCAGCCGCAGGTCGAGACCCCACGCAGCCGCAGGTCGAGACCCCACCCCAGGATCAGGGCGCCAGCCAGGCGTGGATCAACGGCACGACCGACGCGCCCTCGCCGCTGGCGGAGGCGACGCGCTTCATGGAGCCGGAGCGGATGTCGCCCACGGCGAACACGCCGGGTGCGGTGGTGGCCAGGGTGTCGGGCGGGACGATCGCGTCGGAGGCCCACGGGCCGGGCACGCCGCCGGGGCCGAGCCAGGCCTCCTTGGGCACGTCGCGGCCGGTGAGCACGAAGCCGCGCGGGTCGCGCGCGACCGTCGGGGGCAGCCAGCCGCAGGTCGGCCGGGCGCCGAGCAGGAGGAACAGGCCCGCGGCCGGCACGCGCTCGACCTCGCCCGACGCGTTCGTGCGCAGGTCGAGCCACTCGAGCAGGCCCGCGCCGCCGCCGTCGACCACCTCGACGCCGACCCGCACGTGGACGCGCTCGTTCCAGCGCAGCTCGTCGATGAGGTACTGCGACATCGTCTCGGTGAGGTCGCGGCGGACCACGATCGTCACCGACGACGCGAAGCGGGCGAGGTGGATCGCCGCCTGTCCGGCGGAGTTGCCGCCGCCGACAACGACGACGGGCTGGCCCTCGACCTCGGGAGCCGCCGTCATCGCGGACCCGTAGTAGACGCCGCGACCCACGAGCTCCTCGACCGACGCGACGCCCAGGTGGCGGTAGGCGACACCCGTCGCGATGACGACGGAGCGCGCCCGCACGTGCCCGCCGCCGGGTGTGGTGAGCACGTGCTCGCGCTCGTCGTGGGCCAGCGACGCGTCGCACGGCTGCAGCGCGTCGACCTCCCAGCCGGTGAGGAAGCGTGCGCCGAAGCGGACTGCTTGGTTGCGGGCGCGCTGCGCGAGCCGCATGCCCGACACGCCTCGCGGGAAGCCGAGGTAGTTGCGGATCATCGAGCTCGTGCCGGCCTGGCCGCCGACCGCCTCGGCCTCCAGCACGACGGTGCTGAGGCCCTCGCTGGCCGCGTACACGGCGGTGGCGAGACCGGCCGGCCCGGCACCGACGACGGCGACGTCGACCACGTCGGTCAGCACCGTCTCCCCGCTGGAGCCGTTCAGGGCCTGCGCGACCTCGCGCACCGACGTCGCCACGAACGGCGCGCGGTAGACGCTCGCCACCACCGGCTCGCCCGGCGCCTCGGCCGCGCCCGACTCCTGGCGCGTGGTGGCGAGCTCGGCCAGGATCTCGCGGCCGACGTCGCTGTCGGGGTGGTGGACGCCCGCGGGGATACCCATCCGGTGGGCGAAGTCGCGGACGGCCGCGGTGAGCGGGTTGCCCGGCCTCGACACGAGCCGGATGGTCTCGACCTCGGGTCGCGCCACGGTGGAACCCCAGTCCGACAGCAGCTCGACGACGGCGGCGTGGAACTCCTCGTCGCGCAGGCCGCGGGGCATGAGCAGGAAGGCGTCGAACTTCCCGTGCGCCAGGCCCGGGCGCAGGCGGTCGCCCTCCTCGAGGAACCGCTCCCAGGGCACCGTCACGAGCCGGCGGGCCGTCGGGACGACGCGCCGCCACGCGGCGAACGACGTCCAGACGTCGGCGTCGGGGAGGCCGGCGTCCTGCACGAGCAGGGCGATCTGCCGGTCGGCGGCGCACAGCCGCTCGAGCAGCGCGGTCGCGTCGTCGCACGTGCGCACGACGCGGACGTCGTAGTCGCGGTGGTAGCGACGGAACTCGTCGTCGAGGTGGGAGGCGTGCTCGTCGCTCGCCAGGACGATCACCGGGTGGTCCACGGAGCCAGTGTAGGAAGCCGCGCACTTGGCGTCGTCCCTGCGACCGGCTACGGTGACGACAGGTGTGACTGCGGTCACGCCCCCGACCAGGACGTCTGCGCCACCACTGCAGACCATCGGTCCCGTACCGCCCCACCGCCGTGGAGACCCCACGCCGGACGCGAGAGGAACAGCGCATGACCGTACCCGTGCACACCCCCGGCCCCGAGACGGTGCGGCCGGTGACCACGCCGGCCACCGTCGACACCGAGCTCGTCCAGCTCCTGACGCCCGAGGGACGGCGCGTCGAGCACGAGCGCTACGCCTTCGACGGCGACGACGAGAGCATCCGGTCGCTGTACCGCGACCTCCTCCTCGTCCGGCGGATCGACCACGAGGCGCACGCGCTGCAGCGTCACGGCGAGCTCGGCCTGTGGGCGCAGTGCCTGGGCCAGGAGGCCGCCCAGGTCGGCTCGGGGCGCGCGCTCCGTACGCAGGACTTCGCGTTCCCGACCTACCGCGAGCACGGCGTCGCCTGGTGCCGCGGCATCGACCCGGCCAGGCTGCTCGGTCTGTTCCGCGGCGTGGAGCTCGGCGGCTGGGACCCCGCCGAGACCGGCATGGCGCTCTACAGCATCATCATCGGCGCGCAGACCATGCACGCCACCGGCTACGCCATGGCGCTGCAGCGCGACGGCGCCGTCGGTACGGGCGACCCGGCGCGCGACGCCGCCGCCCTCGCGTACTTCGGCGACGGGGCCAGCAGCCAGGGCGACGTGCACGAGGCGTTCGTGTGGGCGTCGTCGTTCAACGCGCCCGTCGTGTTCTTCTGCCAGAACAACCACTGGGCCATCTCGGTGCCGCTCGCGCGCCAGAGCCGCACCCCGCTCGTGCAGCGCGCCGCGGGCTACGGCTTCGGCGGCGTGCGCGTCGACGGCAACGACGTGCTCGCCGTGCACGCGGTCACCCAGGCCGCGCTGCAGCGGGCCCGCGACGGCGAGGGTCCGACCCTCGTCGAGGCGGTCACCTACCGCATGGGTGCGCACACGACGTCCGACGACCCGACCCGCTACCGCGACACGGCGGAGGTCGAGGCGTGGCGGCACCGCGACCCGCTGGCCCGGGTGGAGCGCCACCTGCGCGAGCTCGACACGCCCGAGTCGTTCTTCACCGACCTGCAGACGGAGGCCGACGACCTCGGCGCCCACCTGCGCGAGGCCTGCCGGTCCCTGCCCGAGCCCGACCTCGGAGCGCTGTTCGACGGCGTCTACGCCGACGCGCACCCCGAGCTGGCCGCGCAGAAGGCCGAGTACCTCGCGTACCGCGACTCCTTCGACACCGAGGGTGGTGCGGCATGAGCACCAGCGCCAGCACCGCCACGAGCGAGCGCACGTCGGCGGTGGGCCAGCGGCTCAGCCTCGGCAAGGCGATCAACGCCGGTCTGCGGGCCGCCATGGAGGCCGACCCGAAGGTCGTCGTCATGGGGGAGGACGTCGGCCCGCTCGGCGGCGTCTTCCGGGTGACGGAGGGCCTGCAGAAGGACTTCGGTGACGACCGGGTCATCGACACGCCGCTGGGCGAGTCGGGCATCGTCGGGGCCGCCGTCGGCATGATGCTGCGCGGCTACCGGCCGGTGGTGGAGATCCAGTTCGACGGCTTCGTCTACCCCGCCTACGACCAGATCGTCAGCCAGGTCGCCAAGCTGCACGCCCGCAGCCAGGGCGTCGTGCGGATGCCGGCCGTCATCCGCATCCCGTTCGGCGGCGGCATCGGCGCGGTCGAGCACCACTCGGAGAGCCCGGAGGCGCAGTTCTGCCTGACGGCGGGGCTGCGCGTGGTGAGCCCGTCGAACGCCCACGACGCGTACTGGATGATCCAGCAGGCGATCGCGAGCGACGACCCGGTCGTGTTCATGGAGCCCAAGCGTCGCTACTGGGACGCGGGGCCGGTGGGCCAGGAGTCGACGCCGCTGCACGCGTCGCAGGTGGTGCGCGACGGTCGCCACGCCACCCTGCTCGCCTACGGGCCGATGGTCCGCACGTGCCTGGAGTCGGCGGAGGCGGCCGCGGAGGACGGCGTCGACCTCGAGGTGATCGACCTGCGCACCCTCAGCCCGCTCGACCTCGGGCCCGTGCACGAGTCCGTGCGCCGCACCGGTCGCGCGGTCGTCGTGCACGAGGCGTCGCGCACGCTCGGCCTCGGCGCCGAGATCGCCGCCCGCGTGCAGGAGGAGTGCTTCTACTCCCTCGAGGCGCCGGTGCTGCGCGTCACCGGCTACGACCTGCCCTACCCGCCCAGTCGGGTGGAGGAGGAGTTCCTGCCCGACCTCGACCGTGTGCTCGACGCCGTCGACCGCGCGATGGCGTTCTGAGGGGATGAGCTGATGAGCGAGTTCAGGCTGCCCGACGTGGGCGAGGGACTGACCGAGGCCGAGGTGCTCACGTGGCACGTGGCCGTCGGCGACGTGGTCGAGGTCAACCAGACGATCGTCGAGGGCCGACGGGGCCGGTCGTCCCCGACGACGCGTCGTCGCTGGTCGAGGCCGACGAGCCGGCGGACGACGAGGGGCCGGCGGACCCGTCGGCCGGGGAGAAGCGCGAGCCGGTGCTGGTCGGCTACGGCGTGCGCACCGCCTCGACGCGCCGCCGTCGGCGCAAGGGCGACGCGCCCGTGCAGGCCGCTGCACCGTCCGGTGGGGTGACCACGCTGGAGCGCCCGGCGGAGTCCGAGCCGCGCCCGCGTGACGTGCGGGCCCTGGCGAAGCCGCCGGTGCGCAAGCTGGCGAAGGACCACGGCGTCGACCTGCTCGACGTGCCGTGCGACGGTCCGGTGGTCACACGCGCCGACGTCGAGGCGTTCATCGCCGGCCGATGTCCCACGGTCGCGTCGCCCGCCGCCGCGCCGGTGCGGTCGGTGGAGGGTGACACGCGCATCCCGGTCAAGGGCGTGCGCAAGGCCACCGCGCAGGCCATGGTCAGCTCGGCGTTCAGTGCACCGCACGTCACCGAGTGGGTCACGCTCGACGTGAGCGCGACGATGGAGCTCGTCGAGCGGCTCAAGGCCGACCGTCGGTTCGCGGGCGTGAGGGTGTCGCCGACGCTCGTCGTCGCGAAGGCCGTGTGCCTGGCGCTGTTGCGCACGCCCGAGCTGAACGCCAGCTGGGACGAGGCCGCGCAGGAGATCGTGCTGAAGGGGTCGGTGAACCTGGGCGTCGCCGCGGCCACCGACCGTGGGCTCGTGGTGCCGAACATCCCGGGTGCCGACCGGATGAGCCTGCTGGAGCTCGGGGAGGCGCTGGCCGACCTGACGGCCACCGCCCGCGCCGGCCGCACCCAGCCCGCGCAGATGAGCGGCGGCACGTTCACGATCACCAACGTCGGCGTGTTCGGCGTCGACGCGGGCACGCCCATCCTCAACCCGGGCGAGACGGGCATCCTGTGCGTCGGGCAGATCGACCGGCGTCCCTGGGTGGTCGGACCGGATGCCGGAGGTGCCGAGCGGATCGAGCCGCGGTGGGTCACGACGCTCGCGGTGAGCTTCGACCACCGGGTCGTCGACGGCCAGCAGGGCTCGCGCTTCCTCGCCGACGTGGCGTCGATCCTGCGCGACCCCGCCCTCGCCCTCACCTTCTGACCGCATCTCGCCCGCGCAGACGGTGCGCGTTTGCGTGGGGCCCCACGCAAACGCGCAGTTCGGGCGCATGGTTGCGGTGGGGGGAGCCTGTTTGCGTGGGGCCCCACGCAAACAGGCTCGACCGGTCGGGTGGTGGGGGGTCAGGCGGGGAGGCGCTCGCCCGCCTCGACGACGTCGGTGATCGTGTTGCCCGGCGACGCGAGGGGGCAGCGCCAGCGGTCGTCGTAGCGGCACGACGGGTGGTAGGCGAAGTTGAGGTCGAGCACGACGGTGTGTCCACCCTGGGGAGTCGGCCGGCCGCCGAGCCACGACCCCTTCGCGGTGTCGAGCAGGTAGCGGCCCGCGCCGTACGACGCGGCGCCGTCGGCGCGACCCGACGTCGCGTCACGCAGGGGCACGAAGATGCCGCCGGCGTACTGCTGCAGCGTCCACACGTCGAGCGTCGAGCCCGACGGGAGCGCCAGCTGCCCGGTCCGCAGCATCGTGACGTCGCCGTCACCGCCTCCGTCGACGACGCGCTTGTCGGGGTCCCACGCGTCGGTCGGTGCGGGCAGGAGCGGCAGCTCGAACCGCCACGCCGGGTCGTAGGGCCAGTACGGCAGGCCGGTCTCGCGCAGCGGGTCACGCGCCGGCAGCGGCGACTGCGGGTGGCTGCGGAACAGCTCGTCGCGACCCTGCCGCCAGGTCGCGTGCCCGCGTTCGGGGTCCGGGTCCGCGCGGACCTGCTCGTAGAGCGCGGCCACGCGCACCCGCCAGTCGACCAAGGTCAGCAGCACACCGCCCACACTACGACCCAAGCTGCGCAGGAGACGCCGGGACCGCAGCCCGCGCGTGCACCGCGCCCACCACGCACACGACCAGCGTGATCGCGGCCGCGAGCAGCAGCCCGGCCCCGAGGTGCCAGCGCAGCAGCAGGGCGCCCGCCGCCGCACCCGCGAGGATCAGCACCACCGCCGCCACGCGCCGACCCGACCCGCCACCCTTGCCGTTGCCGAGCACCGAGTCGGCGGCCAGACCCGTGATGGTCGACGTGACGACCACGGTGGTGACGTCCTTGACGGCGATGAACCGCGCGGTCGCGGCCTGCAGGCCCATCGCCGCACCGAGCAGCGTCGTGATGACGACCTGGCCCGCGTGGCCCACGTCGTCGCCGACCACGAACAGCACGACGCCGAGCGCGAGGATCGACGCACCGACGCAGGCGATCAGCGTGGTGGTGCGTGCCGACCAGCCCGTCCGCGCGCCCTTCAGCACCCGGCCGCCGAGCGCCGCGCCCGCCAGGAACCCGACGAGGGCGAGCGCGGGTCCGAGGATCGGGAGGTCGTCGGCACCGACGACGGCCATGCCGAGGATCACGACGTTGCCGGTCATGTTGCCGGTGAACACGCGGTCGAGACCGAGGTAGCCGACGGCGTCGATCACCCCCGTCGAGAAGGTGAGGGCGAGCATGAGGACGAGGTTCATCCGGTCGGACGTGATGCGGCGCAGCATCCCCAGAGTCTGACGGCGGGGTGGCGCGGCGCCGTGGCCGGGATGTCACGAGTCCGTGACATGAGGTCTCTAGGGTGTCCGTCCATGACCACCCGCCAGGGCCTCCCACGCAGCACGCCGCTCGACTCCGCACCCCTCCACACGGGCACCGGCGTCCCGTCCGACGCGACCTACCTGCCGTCGACGGGCGACCACGTGCTGTGGGGCCGGCTGCCCTGCGCCACCGACCGCGCCGTGCTGTCCGTCGAGCCGGGCGAGGAGGTCGTGGTCGACACGATCAGCCACGAGGGGATCCTGGAGGACCAAGGTCGCGACCCGCGTGCGTTCTTCGAGCCGCACGGCGTCGACGTGCTCGACGACGCCGTGGCGCTCGCCGCCTCGGGCTACGCGCGGACGTTCGGGGTCGACGGTCCGCACGTGGTCACCGGACCGATCGAGGTCCGTGGCGCGAGGCCGGGCGACCTGCTGGCCATGACCCTCGTCGACGCGCAGCAGCGGGTGCCGTACGGCGTCGTGTCGAACCGGCACGGGAGGGGCGCGCTGCCCGGCGAGTACCCGCTCGACGGCGACGTCTTCAGCGTGTTCGCCCGCGCCGAGGGCGACACCGGGGTGATGACGTACGGACCGCAGGACGAGCGCACCGTCCGGTTCCCGCTCGCGCCGTTCCTCGGCATCATGGGCGTCGCGGTGGCCGGCGACGAGCGGCCGCACACCGTGCCGCCCGGTGCACACGGCGGCAACCTCGACATCAACCTGCTCACCGCGGGCGCGACGCTCTACCTGCCCGTGCAGGTGGCCGGCGCGCTGGCCTACGTCGGCGACCCGCACTTCGCGCAGGGTGGCGGGGAGGTCGCACTCACCGCCATGGAGGCGTCGCTGCGGGCGACGGTGCGGCTCGACGTCGTGCCCCGCGAGGAGGCCGTGGCGCAGTTCGGCGAGCTGGTGGGCCCGCTGGCCCGCACCCGCGAGTACCTCGTGCCGACGGGCCTCGACCCCGACCTCGACGTCGCGACGCAGAACTGCGTGCGTGCGGCGATCGGCCTGCTGCAGGCGCGCTACGGGATGGACCCGCGGCACGCGTACGCGTACCTGAGCGCAGCCACCGACTTCGACATCAGCCAGGTGGTCGACGTGGTCAAGGGCGTGCACGCCCGGATCCGGCTGGCGGACTTCGCATGAGCGACGACGCTCCCGAGGGGCTGCTCGAGGCGTTCTGGGCGTACGAGACGGCGCTGATGTCCGACGACCTCGAGACGCTCGACGCGCTCTTCGCCGACCGTCCCGACACGCTGCGCGGCGACGCCGCCGGGGTGCTCGTGGGCCACGAGACGATCAGCCGGTTCCGCGGGTCGCGCGGGGGCGCGCCGCGGCGCACGATCGCCGAGGTGCACGTGCGGGTCGTCGACGCGACGCACGCGCTCGTCGTCGCGGTCACCGCCCCGGAGCGTGGCGGCCGCGGCCCGCTCGTGCGACCCGGGACCGGCCCGCTGTCGGGCGAGAGCGTCGCGGTGAAGGACCTGTTCGCCGTGGCCGGGCAACCGGTCGGCGCCGGCAACCCGACCTGGGCCGCGAACGCGCCCGTGGAGTCGAGCCACGCGTGGGCCGTGCAGACCCTGCTGGGAGCCGGCGCGTCGGTGCGCGGCATCGCCCGCACCGACGACGTGCTGGTCACCCTCGACGACCTGAACGGTCTGGTGGCCGTTGACGACGACACCGGTCGCGTTCGAGTGCGGGCTGGTACGCGACTGTCCGCGCTGAACCCGATGCTGCTGGCCTTGGGGCTGGCTATGGAGAACCTCGGCGACATTGACGCCCAGACGGTTGCCGGGGCCATCTCGACGTCAACGCATGGGACCGGACTGGGGTTCCGGTCGATCGCCGCCGGGGTAGTTGGCCTGCGGCTGGTGGTCGGAGACGGGTCGGTTGTGGTGCTTGACGATGACCACGACCCGGGCCTGCGCGACGTGGCGCGAGTGGGGCTGGGCGCTCTTGGGGTTATCACCGAGGTGACC